>CBIHOK010000020.1:0-31453 GCA_966211575.1 uncultured Noviherbaspirillum sp. | reverse complement strand
GGGTGCAGACCGGCTATGTGGAAAACGTGTCTCCGGCCGCCGCCGAGCAGGTGTTGCGCAAGCTGGCGCGCGACGGCAACCGGCTGATTTTCGGCACCACCTACGGCTATACCGATGCGATGCTGAAGGTGGCCAAGGAATTCCCTGACGTGAAGTTCGAGCATGCGACCGGCGACCACCGCGCACCCAATCTCGCGGTGTACGACGCGCGCACCTACGAGGGAGCATGGCTGGCCGGCGTGGTGGCCGGCAAGGTCAGCCGCAGCGGCAAGCTTGGCTTCGTCGCGTCGGTACCGATCCCGGAAGTGATCCGCAATATCGACGCCTTCACGCTCGGTGCGCGCTCCGTGAATCCGGCCGCGACCACTCGCGTGGCCTGGGTCAACGCCTGGATCGATCCGCCCCGCGAACGTGCGGCTGCGCTGCAGTTGATCGCCCAGGGCGTCGACGTACTGATCCAGAACACCGATTCGCCGGCCGTGCTGCAGGCCGCACAGGAGAAAGGCGTGCACGCGTTCGGCTGGGATTCCGACATGAGCCGCTATGGCGCGGACGAGCAACTGGCTTCCGCCATCATCGACTGGGCGCCGTACTACGGCAAGGTGGTGGACGACGTATTGCAAGGCCGCTGGAAGCCGGACGCGGTCTGGTGGGGCGCGCGCCAGGACGTGGTCCGGCTCGGTTCGCCGAATCCGGCGCTGGCCCAGGATCTGATCCTGTTGATCGGCGAAAGGACGCATGCGCTCAAATCGGGCGCCGTGCAGCCGTTCCAGGGGCCGATCCGCGACCAGGCCGGCGACGTGGTGCTGCCGGCCGGCGCCGCGCTCGACGAGCAGCGCCTGAAAGCCCTGCATTTCCTGGTCGACGGCGTGATCGGAGAAATTCCGAGATAATCATCAGCCGCTTATGGTCGTTATCGGCGGATCGATATATTGCACTGTCGCACGCTGGTCATAATGGTTTTTTCATAAGGTGATCGCGGTATCGTTCTTTGTGTTTTGCACCGTTCCGGCTGCGGCGGCCCCGGTCGTTTGCGGCGCATGAACATGGACCGGAACCCGGCTGTCCGCGGGTTCGGATGACGCGTTGTAATTCCCGCTCGGTGCGTCGCGGTTCATGGTGTTGATCAGCGGGAGTTTCATTCAGAGGAAAACCATGTCTACACGCTTCATGCGCGGTGCGATTGCCGCGATTGCCGCTGTTCCCGCCTTCGCGCTTTCGTCCGCCGCAGTGGCCGCGGATGCCGTCAAACTGCCGCTGAAGGTCGGCTTCGTGTACGTCGGTCCGATCGGCGAGGCGGGCTGGACCTACCAGCACGACCTCGGGCGTAAGGCCATGGAAAACGCGCTCAAGGGCAAGGTCGTCACCCAGTACGTGGAAAGCGTGCCGGAAGGTGCCGATGCGGAACGGGTGATCCGCGATCTCGCGCAACAGGGCAACAAGCTGATCCTGACCACCTCGTTCGGCTACATGAACCCGACCATCAAGGTCGCGCGCCAGTTCCCGGACGTGAAATTCATCCACTTCACCGGCTACAAGACCGCGAAGAACGTGGCCACCGCGAACGCGCGTTTCTATGAGGGCCGCTACCTGGCCGGCGTGCTGGCCGGGAAAATGACCAAGACCAACACCGTCGGCTATGTCGCCGCATTCCCGATTCCGGAAGTGCTGCAGGGAATCAACGCGTTCGAGCGCGGCATGCGCAGCGTGAATCCGAAGGCGGTGGTGAAGGTCATCTGGGTCAACAGCTGGTTCGATCCGGGCAAGGAGCGCGACGCCGCCATCACGCTGATGGGGCAGGGCGCCGACATCGTCACCCACCATACCGATTCCACTGCGGTGGTGCAGGCGGCGGAAGAGAAGGGCAAGTACGCGATCGCCTACAACTCCGACATGAAAAAGTTCGGCCCGAAGGCACAGCTGGCCGCGGTGACCATGCACTGGGGCGGCTACGACACCCGTGCCGCGCAGGAAGTGATCAACGGCACCTGGAAGCCGACCCAGGTCTGGGGTGGCCTCAAGGAAGGCATGATCAAGCTGGAAGACATCGGCCCGATGGTGCCGGCCGACGTCAAGAAGGTGGTCGCCGAGAAGCAGGATGAAATCATGTCCGGCAAGCTGACGCCGTTCGATGCGCCGGTCAAGACCAACGACGGCAAGGTGGTGATCGACAAGGGCCACCTGTCGGACGAGCAGCTCGGCAAGATGGACTATTACGTCGAAGGCGTGGAAGGCAAACTGCCGGGCAAGTGACGGCGGGCGCGTGATGGAAAGCGGGGGCCTGCGCTTGCAGGCCCTTTTCTTTTATCGGTACGCCGCAAGAACCGGCTCGTCGTTGCGTGGCCGCTCTCCTGCTTCTTGCAGATATTGCCGTTTCGATAATTGCGTTTCTTTTTTGCACAAAAAAACATCACCGCTCTGCGAACCGCATGAATAAAGGATAAAATCACTGAACTGTATGTATAACCAGTAGTCAAATCCGCTCGTTACCGGCCTGCCGGGGATCGGAATGCTTCTGTTTTGAACGGTGCTCACCATGGCTCACCCTGAACATTTTGCAAATCCTGTCGTTAATGACACCAGTAGGCGGTTTTCCTCACGCGAAGGAGATCATCTATGCTGAAAGTCGGTTAATGGGTGGGTGCCGGCCGTTGGCCGAACCAGAATGCGCATCCCGATCATTGGCACAAACCGGTGCGCGGCCAGATTCTCGATTTCTGCGATGTGCGTGCCTGGGCCAATTCCATTCAGTTTCCGGAAGACGTGCCGCACGCCGGCGAAGTGATGGGCGTGGCGCTGAAGCTTCAGGCCGAAGGCCGGCTCGACGGGCTGACGCCGGTCTGCTGGGAATTCGATACGCACCGTCGCGTGCTGTGGGAAAAGACCGCATCGCTGCGCCCGTATGAAGACGACGTGCTGCTGTGGAAGGCGGCGCGTGCGTTGCGGCGCGACCAGATCGAACATCCGCGCCGCCGCAAGCCGCGCGATATCCGCGAATTCCTGCCGGAACAGCAACAGCATCTGTCGCTGGCCTGATTCCCGTGCGCTGCGCAAGCATCGCTTGCGTAGCGGCGACGCCTGTCCGCATTCGCGAAAACATCTTTTTCAGGCCATTGCCTGTAGCACTTCCGGTGGTACTCTTGCATATCGTTTATTCTTCGGACGAAGGATGACGCTGCCGAGAGCAGCCAGCACCCATGCACAAGAGCCTTACCGTACGCGCGAACATCCTGCTTGCCTTGCTGTGGGCGGGCTTGTTCGTTTTGGCGGTGGCAGCCAAAGGGCCGCCGGCTCCCGGTCCGGTCATGACAGCGGCGCTGCTCGGACTTTTTTCCGGCTGGCTGCAAGGGCGCGCCGTGGCGGCCAACGCCGGCCGCCTGGGCGGCGCGAAATCGGCAATGGACGTGCGCCGGATCATGATTTCCACTTTCCCCGGCAAGCTGTCGATCTTGCTGCTCTGGGCGACGGGATCGGCCGCATTCCTCTGGGCGCTGGTGATCGACGCTGAAAACCTGCTGGAACTCTGGGTCCCGGTCTATGCGGCGTTTGCGCTGGTCCGGGAAGTGGTCGTGCTACCGGCGCTCGCGCACTTGAAGCGCATGCTGCATGGTGCGCAGTAGTGCGTGATGGGCCTGTAACCTGTGCAATGAACCCGGGCGGCGAGCTGCGCCGCTGGAAAGGAATCGAAGATGACGGTTCGTTGGCTGCTTGCCGCATTCCACCTGCTCGCTCTCGGCATCGGCCTGGGCGCCGTCTTCGCGCGCGCCTACCAGCTGCAGCGCGCGTCCGATGCAAAGCAGCTGCGCGGCATCTTCCTTGCGGATAGCCTGTGGGGGCTGGCCGCCTTGCTCTGGGTAGCAACCGGATTGCTGCGCGTCTTCGGCAGCTTCGAAAAAGGCAGCGCCTACTATCTGCACAGCTCCAGCTTCTGGACCAAGATGGCATTCTTTGTTTTGGTGCTGGCTCTGGAAATCTGGCCGATGACGACACTGATCCGATGGCGCCTGCGAAGCCGGGCCGGAACCATGCCGGATTTGTCGGCAGCGCGAGGCATGGCCCGGATCAGCTATGTGCAAGCGCTGCTGGTGGTTTGCATGGTATTCGCCGCCACCGCAATGGCGCGCGGCTTGAACTGGTGAGCGCATCACGCCTTGTGGTCCGCGCAGTGCGCCGCTCCGCGACCACATCGGACGGTGTTTGCCCATGAAGCGTCTGAAGCGCCTGAAGTGCATCAAGTGGTTCGTCGCCGCGGCGGTCGCCTGTTATCTGCTGGCAGCGGCCGCGATCGTCGCCGCCGGCTTGAATGATCATATCGCCGATGCCGACATGATCGTCGTCCCCGGCAACACGGTCGCGCCGGACGGCACGCCCAGTCCGCGTCTGCGTGCGCGCCTGGATGAAGCGTTGCTGCTTTATCGTGCCCATCGCGCACCGCTGGTGTTCGTCAGCGGCGGCGTCGGCAAGGAGGGCGTCGACGAGGCGCAGGCGATGGCACGCTACCTGGGGCTGCGCGGCGTTCCCCGCTCCGCCATCGCATGCGATAGCCAGGGCGTTACCACTGCCGCGACAGCGGCTAACGCCAGTCGCTACATGTCTGCGCGAGGCCTGAAGTCGGCGCTCGTCGTCACGCAGTATTTTCACGTCGCCCGCACCCGCCTCGCCCTGGAACGCCGGGGCATTCAAGTCGTCGGCACCGCCCACGCGCGCTATGCGGAAATGCGCGACATCTATTCGACCGCAAGAGAAGTGATCGGCTTTGCGGTCTACTATGCGCGTTAGGCGTGCCCGGTAATTTCCGCACGCCGGTTTTCCTTCCTTGTGGTTACCTCCGTTTTGCTACTCATTGTTTTGCCCCATAAACATGGGATATTTTTCCTGGCGGAAAAATAATACGCTGGACATCCGCATCCAGGCGTTGCCGCATGGCGCTCGCATGGCAAACATCGCCGTGGCGGCCGGCACCGCATTCCTGGATGCGGACCTTTCGGGCTGTCGGCAATTTCCGCGACAATCCGGCTTCACTTCTATGAAAGGCTTGAATCCAGGTGACGACAACAAAAAGACGCATGGTATCGACGCAACAGGCAACCGTGGACGCGGACCGCGATGCCGATCACAAGCTCATTCCTTTTCCGGGGCACAAACGCCGGAACCCGCAGGCCGGCGATGCGCCTCGCCCGGCCTGGGCGCTGCAGCGTTTCAGCCGCGCCGGCGCGCAGTGGCTGCTCGCTGTTGCCGCGGCCGCGCTCCTGCTGTCGCAGGGAGCGCCGTGGTGGGCGGCCGCCTATCTGCTGCTCGCTACCGGAATCGCGTTACTGCCCTGGCGCGGTCAGGCCGGCAGCGGGCACAACGCGCTGCTGCAGGACATGCGCGGACATAACACCTCGGTGGCGGTGCAGGCCGCGCAAATCGGCAAGCAGGTCAAGGATGCGACCGAGCGCGCCCGCGACCAGGAAAAGCTGACCCGGGAAATCTATCGCCTGGCTGCGCAGTCCAGCCGCGAAGTCGACGGCGTGCAGGCCAGCGTCAATGTGATCGCCGGCGTCGCCGGCGAACTCGCGCAGGGCATGGCCACTACCCGCAAAGACATGGTGAGCGCCAACGACAACGCCAGCCAGGCGGCCGCCGTGATGGAGGGCTTCAATACGAACATTGGCAAGCTGATGGAAGGCACGCAATCGACGCTGCACGCGGTGGGCGAGATCCAGGAGATCGCCAGCCAGACCAATCTGCTGGCGCTGAATGCATCGATCGAAGCGGCGCGGGCCGGCCACGCCGGACGCGGCTTTGCGGTGGTGGCGGCCGAAGTGCGCAAGCTGGCCGAGCGCACCCGGCTGCTGGCGACTACCGTGACGCACCAGGTGCAGGATGTGTACGACCAGTCGCAGCAGACGCTGTCGGCGGCGACATCGATCACGCAAAGCATTACGCGCACCTGCGGTGTGATGGGCACCGCCACCGCGCAACTCGAAGAATTCGCGGAGGGCAGCCAGCGCGTGTCGGCTGAAATCGGCGCGATCCATTCCGCGATCGGCAGCCTGTCGGCCAACAATCATGAAATTCACCAGGACGTCGGCCGCATGCACGAGTTGTCGGCACAGATGTCGGCGCTGATGCAGAACTGCATCGATACGTCCGGCAAGCTGATCGGCTCCTCCGAGGAAGTGATGCGCGAACTGGGCCGCATCCGTCTCGGCGCAGCCGCATTCGACCGCATCCTCGCGCGCCTGGAAACAAGCACCCGCGAATGCGAAAAGCGCCTGCTGCAACTGGCGAAGGAAGGGTACGACGTATTCGACAAGCGCTACCAGCCGATTCCCGGCACCGATCCGCAACAGTACGGTGTGAGTTACGGCGAAGCATTCGAGCGCCTGTTCCGCCCGTTCTACGACCAGCTGGCAGCGGAGATTCCGGGCTGCGACCTGGCGGTGATGGTCACGCGCGACGAGATTTATCCGCCCACGCATGTCAGCAAGTATTGCCTTCCGCAAACCGGCGATCTCGCCTATGACCTCGCGCATTCGCGCGACCGCCGCTTCCACAAGGGCAATCCAATGCTGTGCAAGTGCGGCAACGACACCCGCGACTTCCTGTTTCAGGCCTATGTGCGCGACATCGGCGACATTTTCGTGCTGGTATCGAAGCCGGTCTACGTGCAGGGCAGGCACTGGGGCGGTTTCATGTTCGGCTTGCAGCACGAAGCCTTGCTCGGCTGAACCGGTCTTGCCGCCGTCCCCGCGGCTGCCGTTCCTAGCGGCCGTGGTCGGGCGTGGTCCCGGCCGCGGCAGGGTCGTGCCACGCCAGCATGTTCCAGGTCACGCCCAGCCGCACATCGGTTTTCAGTCGCACCAGTTCACGCGACAGATACGCTTGCTCGCGTTCCTGCCGCAGCTTCTCGCCCAGCGCGTTCTTCAGGATGCCGGCCCCGGCCATCACCCCGTCTAGCGTCTGGTATGACTGCAGCAATTGCGCCGCTTTCTTGGGGCCGATCTTGGTGACGCCCGGAATGCCGTCGGCGGCATCGCCGGTCAGCGCCAGGTAGTCGGTCAACTGTGCCGGCGACACGCCGAACCTGGTTTCGACCCACGCGGCATCGTGCCATTCGTTCCTGAAATGATCCCACAGCAGCGCGCCCTGTTCGATCAGTGCGTGCAGCTCCTTGTCGGTGGAAGCGACGATCGCGACGCCCCGGCCCTCGGCCTGCCAGCGCCGTACGCCGGTCGCAATCACGTCATCCGCTTCGACGCCCGGCACCGACAGCACGTGCAGGCCCAGGTTTTCCAGCATGCCGAAAAAAGCCGGCAATTGTTCGTGCAGTTCGGCAGGCATGGGCGCATGGTTGGCGCGATAGGCCGGATGGAGATCGTGCCGCCAGGTATGGCCGCCGAAATCGAACGCGGCCAGCACGTGGCTGGGCGTATGCGTCGACAGCAGCCGGCGGAACGAGGATAGCGCGTTGCGGGTGGCGGTCTCGGCTTTCTGGCGCGGATCCGGCTCCGGATTCGCTTCGAATACGCGGCGCAGGATGTTGAGACCGTCGATGGCCAGCAGCTTGCTCATGCGACCTCCAGCCGGGTCGGCCGGGCGGGAGCAAGCTGGGCGAGGGGAATGATTTTTCCTGGTCGCGACGGGTCGGTTGGCAGGCGCATGTGCGGATTTTAACGCAGCGCCGAACAGCGATTGCCGTCGCCGGCCGTAGCGTCCTCTTATCCGGCATTAGAGGCTTTGCTCTAGAGTTTTTGTTAATTGTCGTCTAGGCAAGCAAGGTTGATCGATGACATACTTGATTTCAAAGAATGGAACGATCGTTCTTTTTTTTAAATACCCAAAGAGGAGACAAGATGCGTCAATTGACATGCGTGGCGGCGCTGCTGGCCACGTTCGCACTCGCGGGATGCGGAGGCGGCGGCAGCGATGGCCCGACCCTGGATACCAGCCTCACGCGCGGCTCGCTGGTCGCGAATCCGCCCAACCTGGTGCCGATTCCGCAAGCCGACGGCACCACCGGCACCAGGCTCGAACCAGCTGTGTTCGCGCAAATGCTGGAAGCGGCGACGCCTGGCATCACCATCATCACCGGTACGCCGAAATGCGCAATCAGCACCTATTACATGAAGTACGGCACGGTGGGCGGCGCGGGGGAAAGCACCGATGCAACCGGCGCCATCATGGTCCCGTCCGGCAGCGACCCCGCCTGCAGTGGCGCGCGTCCGGTGGTGTTGTATGCGCATGGAACCTCGGTGGAAAAAAGCTTCAACATGGCGAACCTGCGCGACAACCAGGAAGCCGCACTGGTCGCTGCGATGTACGCGGCCCAAGGCTTCATCGTGGTTGCTCCCAACTACGCCGGCTATGACGTATCGTCGCTTTCCTATCATCCCTACCTGAACGCGCAACAGCAGGCCGACGACATGGTGGATAGCCTGCGCGCGGCCCGCAAGGCATTTCCCGTGATCGGCGCGCAGGATTCCGGCAAGCTGCTCATCACCGGCTACTCGCAGGGCGGCCACGTGGCGATGGCGACGGAGCGGGCGATGCAGACTACCTATGCGTCCGAGTTTTCGGTTACCGCGCTGGCCGGCCTGTCCGGCCCTTATGCGCTGTCGCTGCTGACCGATGCCAGCGTCGGCGGCAGCCCCAATCTCGGGGCCACGCTGTTCTTCCCGCTGCTGACCACCAGCTGGCAAAAGGCTTACGGCGACATCTACAGCACGCCCGGCGATATCTACGAAAGCCAGTATGCGACCGGCATCGAAACGCTGCTGCCGGGACCGCTCACTACCACGCAGTTGTTTACGACCGGAAAATTGCCGCAGCTTGCCTTGTTCGCCGCCGATTCCTTGCCGCAGAACGCCGGCTTCGAAAGCTTTTTCGGAAGCGGCAACCTGGTGAAAACCAGCTACCGGAACGACTACCTGGCGGATGTTGCCGCGCATCCCTGCAACACGGATCTGACGAATCCGCTGAACTGCGCGCCGGTCAACGGTTTCCGCAAGGCGGCGGTGAAGAACGACTTGCGCACCTATGTCCCGAACGTCCCGGTACTGTTGTGCGGAGGCGGCAGCGACCCGACCGTGTTCTTCCAGAGCACCACCGCCACCCAGGCCTACTTCACCGCGCACGGCATGCCGGCAGCGGCGCTCAGCGTGCTTGACGTCGATTCCGCGGCGAGCGGTCCGGCCGATCCGTTTGCCGTCGTCAAGGCGGGTTTTGCGCAGGCGAAGACCAACACGGTGAACACCGCTGTCGCCGCCGGCCAGGACCCGACCGCCGCAGTGGCGGCAGCGTACCACGGCAGCCTGGTCCCGCCGTTCTGCAATGCGGCGGCGCGCGCTTTCTTCCAGACCGTTCTGGGCAGCTGACAAGGAGACGAGGAATGAAACTGATGCAAATCGCGGCGGGTGCCGCCCTCTGCCTCGCGTCGGCTGTCGCCTGCGCCCAGCAGAACACGATCCGGGTCGGCATTGCCGATGTCACCATCCATTCGAGTGCCCCCAATCTGAGCAGCAACGGACCGGCTTTCCTGACTCCACAGCCGGCCGGCGTGACGGTGGGCGATGCCACTACCTTGCTGCTTGCGTACACCCGCAGCCTGGACGCGCACTGGGAGATCGATTTCGAGGCCGGCATACCGCCGCGTCACGATACCTCGGGGCAGGGCACGCTCGCGCCGTTCGGCGTGATCGCGCACGTCAAACAGGTGAGTCCTGCGCTGCTGCTGAACTACAAGTTCGGTACGCCGGAAGACCGGCTGCGGCCCTTCATCGGCGCCGGCGTCAATTACACGCATTTCTATGACGGGGAATCGACCAGCTCCGGCAATCTCGCAAGCGGCGGTCCGACCAGGATCAGTTTGTCCGACTCGTTCGGCTGGGCGGCCCAGCTTGGACTCAGCTATCGGCTGAGCGAAAGCTGGTCGCTGGTGGGCTCCGTGCTGGCGGCGAAGGTGAAGAGCGATATGACTGCGGTGACCGGGAGCATCGAGCGCAAGACGACGATCGATTTCCGGCCCGTGGTTTACACGCTGGGGCTGGCTTACAGTTTTTGAGCCGGGTTCGGGAAAGGGCGGCCGCGAAGCGCCGGCGCTTCGCGGCGCCTGGAGGAGCGCGAGCCAAAGCGGAATCGGCTGCCCTTCGCTCGCCTCAAGAAGGTTCGCAGCGAGACACTGTCGAAACGAATTTCCCGCCGTGAAACACAAGCGCCGGCTTCGGCAGCACGTCGCAGCATTCGACTTCGCCGACAAAAATCACATGATCGCCTTCCGGATAGCGGCTGCGGTTGTGACATTCGAACCAGGCCGATACGCCCTTCAGGATGGGCAGGCCGGTGCGCGACAGTTCGAATGCGACGCCGTCGAAGCGGTTCTCGATGCGCCGCGCGAAGCGCTCCGCCAGCGCGGCCTGGTCTCCGGCCAGGATATTGATGACGTAGTGCGAATTGCCGGTGAAAACGGGCAGGCTGTTGGCGCCCTGCGCCAGGCTCCACAGCACCAGCGGCGGATCGAGCGACACCGAATTGAACGAACTGGCGGTGAGTCCGAGAAAGCTGCCGTCCGGCAGCCGCGTGGTGATCACGGTGACGCCGGTCGCAAATTGGGAAAGCGCGTCGCGGAAATGGCGGCCGTCGAACTGCGGCGGCGCCGCGCTGGAAGAACTGATAGACATCTGAAATCCGGGAAATTTTGCCCATTATGCCGAAAAAGCGACGCCAGAGGGCAGCAGGCGCCGGCTTGCGAAATCGGATAGGCATTTGTATCGGTTTGCGCTACAGTCATAGCATCGATGCCTGCTTCAGGGGAAAGGAAACACACCTCCTATGCAGGCGAATCAACTGGAGTCGATCATGGCGACCGAAACCGCGACCCTCGGGGGAGGGTGCTTCTGGTGCCTGGAGGCGGTATACCAGGAACTCAAGGGTGTGCAGCAGGTGGAGTCCGGTTATACCGGAGGCACGGTGCCGCATCCGACCTACGAACAGGTATGCGAAGGCACGACCGGCCACGCGGAAGTGGTGCGCGTGAGCTTTGATCCGGATGTCGTCAGCTATCGCGAAATCCTCGAGATCTTCTTCACGATCCACGATCCGACCACTCCGAACCGGCAGGGCAACGATGTCGGTACTCAATATCGTTCCGTCGTGTTCTTCCACTCTCCGGAGCAGGAAGAAACCGCGCGCCATGTGATGGCGGAAATGGCGAACGTGTGGGACGCGCCGATCGTGACCGAGCTGGTGCCGGCCGGGCCTTATTACAAGGCCGAAGACTACCACCAGAACTACTTCCGGCAGCATCCTCTGCAAGGCTATTGCGCGTTCGTGGTCGCGCCGAAAGTCGCGAAGTTCAGGAAGACATTCGCGGAAAAGCTGGCGGCGCCGATCTGAAGCCGGACGAGAGCAGGAAGGGATACCGATGGCAACCGTATTTTCCCGCATCATCGCCGGCGAACTGCCGTGTGCGAAGGTCTACGAAGATGAGCTGGTATTTGCGTTCATGGACGCGGGACAGGTCAATCCCGGCCACGTGCTGGTGGTGACGAAGGAGCCGTACGAAACGCTGATGGATGCCGACGACGAGTCGGCGGCGGCGTTGATGCGTGCGGCGGCACGCATCGCCCGGGCAGTGGAGCAGGCATTCCAGCCGGACGGCATGACCATCCTGCAGGCGAATCGCGCCGCCGGCTGGCAGACCGTGCCGCATCTTCACCTGCACGTGCTGCCGCGTTATGCGAACGACGGCGTCGGACTGGTGTGGCCGCGCAAGGAACCGGACATGGAAACCTTGCGCCAGTATGCGGCCCGCATCAGCGTGCGCTAGCGGGCTGGCGTACATCAGCAATACATGTAGCGTCGCGACCAGGGCAGCTTGGAGGCGTCGCGGCCGGCCTTGGTGCAGACCACCTGGTACAGCGATACCCAATCCTGGCGGAACGCGTACGAGCAGCCGGCCAGATAGACGCGCCAGATACGGAATTTCTTGTCGTCCACGGTGGTCTTGATCTTTGCCGCGTGGGTTTCGAAGTTCTCGGCCCAGGTGCCACAGGTCTTCGCGTAATGGCGCCGCAGGTTTTCCACGTCCAGCGCTTCCAGTCCGCCTTCCTGCATGGCTTTCAGTACCGCGCCGATATGCACCAGCTCGCCGTGCGGGAATACATATTGCTCGATGAATTCGCCGCCGCCATAAGCGGATTCGCCATTGTCCGGGTCGCTGGTGGTGATGCCGTGGTTCATCGCGATGCCGTCGTCGGCCAGCAGTTCGCGCATCCTGGAAAAATACAGCGGCAGATTCCTGGCGCCGACGTGTTCGAACATGCCCACGCTGGTGATGCGATCGAATGTCCCGCGCACGTCCCGATAGTCTTCGAGGCGGATCTCTACCCGGTCCGACAGCCCGGCGCGCGCTACCCGTTCGCGGGCCAGTTCATACTGGTTGCGCGACAGCGTGATGCCGACGCACTTGGTGCCGAACTTTTGCGCGGCGCGGATCGCCAGCGCGCCCCAGCCGCAGCCGATGTCGAGCAAGGTCTGGCCCGGCCGCGCCTGGATCTTGGTCAGGATGTGATCGATCTTCTTCAGCTGTGCAGTCCCCAGGTCTTCGTCGCCGTTCTCGAAGTACGCGCATGAATACACCATGTTCTCGTCCAGCCACAGGCTGTAGAAGTCGTTGGAGACGTCGTAGTGGTAACGGATCGCCTCTTCGTCCTTCTTCTTCGTGTGCTGGAAAGTGCGCACGATGCGGGCGAATTTTCCTTCCGGCTTCAGCGTCTGCTTCGCCAGCGCGCTGCCGACCGAAATGATTTCATTGACGCGCCCCTCGACCTCGATCTTCCCTTCGACATAAGCCTTGCCGAGATTGAACAGCGAAGGCGTCATCAGGTAGCTGAGGGCCGACGCGTGCGGTACGCGTACCGTCACTTGCGGTGATTGCTGGCCGAAATCCAGCTTCTGTCCATTCCATAATTCCACGCGCAACGGCAATGCCGCCTGGTTGCGCACGCTGTCGACCCAACTGCCCAGTTTCTTTTCCCAAAACACGATGCCTCCTCCGCGTAGGTGAAAACCCATTGCCCGTATGGAACGGACCGGCCCCCGCGACGGTGGATGCCGTTGCGGGTGCTTCGTGGCTGCGGAAACAAAAACGCTACGGCTGCAGCCTTTGCCGGTGCCAGTTGCCGTCGTCCTGCAGCGTGTAGGCGATGCGATCGTGCAGGCGCGACGGGCGTCCTTGCCAAAACTCCATGTAATCCGGCGTCAACCGATATCCGCCCCAGTGGGCAGGGCGCTGCGGCCGGCCGTCGTATTGCCGTTCGGCTTGTACAAAACTGCTTTCGAGCGCGGTCCGGTCGGCAATCGGCCGGCTTTGCGCCGACGCGATCGCGCCCAACTGGCTTTTCAATGGCCGGGATGTGAAGTAGACGTCGCTTTCTTCCGCAGACACGCGTTCGACTTTTCCTTCGATGCGCACCTGCCGTTCCAACTCGATCCAGTAGAACAGCAGCGCGGCATGGGGATTTTGCGCCAACTCATGGCCCTTGCGACTTTCATAATTCGTGAACCAGGTAAACCCGCGGCGATCGATGTCCTTGATCAGCACGATGCGTGACGATGGCCGTCCGTTGGCGCCTACCGTGGCAACACTCATTGCATTCGCTTCCGGAACGCGCGCCGCCAGTGCTTCGTCGAACCATTTCGCAAACTGTTCCATCGGATGCGGCAAGACATCCGTCTCCGACAGGCTGGCATGACTGTATTCCTTGCGTAAATCGGCTATCGACATCGGATGTCCTGTTGGCTCTCGGACGCGCTCGGTATTATCGGCGCGGTATCGCATGTAATGTTAGCAATATTGAGAGTTGCGTGCAGAGGGACGGTTCGCCTGGGGACAGCGCAACATAGCTTAACTGTCAGCATCGTTCCTTGTTCTGTATCAATTTTTCCGAAAGGAAGCTGTAACCTGTTTCCCTCCATTAAAATGGCGGGATGAACGCCATTGTTTCCTTCGCTCCGGCCGCGGCGCTGCCGGACGACATCGACTTCGAGCGCCGTTTCGGCGGCATCGCCCGCCTGTACGGTGCGCCGGCGCTGGCGCGCTTTCGTGCCGCTCATGTCTGCGTGATCGGGGTCGGCGGCGTCGGCTCTTGGGCAGTGGAAGCGCTGGCGCGCAGCGCCATCGGAGAAATCACGCTGATCGACCTCGACAACGTTGCTGAATCGAACGTGAACCGCCAGATCCATGCGCTGACCGATACGCTCGGCAAGGCCAAGGTGACCGCGCTGGCCGACCGCATCGCCCAGATCAATCCCTATTGCCGCGTGAATCAGGTCGAGGATTTCGTTACCCCCGGCAATCTCGAACAGATGATCGGAAGTGCGCGTTACGATTACATCATCGACGCGATCGACGATGCGCAGGCCAAGGTGGCGCTGATCGCCTATTGCCGCGAACATCACATTGCGCTGATCACGGTGGGCAGCGCCGGCGGTAAGACCGACCCCGGCCGCATCGAAATTCGCGACCTCGCCCGCACCGAGCAGGAGCCGCTGCTGGCGAAAGTGCGCAAGCGTCTGCGTTCCCTGCATGGCTTTCCGCGCGGCGCAAAAAGCAAGTTCGGAATCCCGGCGGTGTTCTCCACCGAACCGCTGCGTTTTCCGGAACGGGAAGCCTGCGACACGACAGGTGGCGTGACCGGGCTGAATTGCGCGGGCTTCGGTTCCGCGATGGTAGTGACCGCCAGCTTCGGCCTGGCCGCTGCCGGACAGGTGTTGCGCGAGCTGGCAAGCGTATCGACGGCAGCATCGGCCGAGCCGATGAGGACCGGCACCGGCGACTGAAGGATCGGTGCGAAGGGGCGTAGGCGCCACCTCGCAGGTTTTCATCGCAGGTTTTCAGGCGGGCCCGCTCTCTATGGTGGTTCGGCAGGGAAGATCCAGGTCCCGCGCTGCGATTACCCGGTATCCCGAGCCGCCCGGCTGTGCGCTCGACTGAACCAGCACGATCCGCTGCGCATGCCAGGTTACCGGCGTAAACAGAGCATCGGCCGGCGGTGCTGCGTCGCGTGCCAGCGTCACATGCGGCCTGAACTGCCGCAAGTCCTCAAATCTCACCTCGCTGGCACGTAGCGCTTCGCTCAGTTCTTGGTACAGCGCGAGCAGCGCTTCCGGTTCGTGCTGCATTCCCGCCCACGCAATCCGGTTACGCGAAAAGTAGCCGATGCGGTCGATTTGCAAGACCGGCACTGCCGTTGCCAGGCGCTCCAGGATAGCGCGCAAATCCGGCAATCTCGACACCGATTGTTGCCCGAGAAAATTCAGCGTCAGGTGCAGGTTTTCGTAAGAAACCTTTCTTCCCTGCAGCGGGCGTTGCAGCTGGGCCAGCGCCGTGCGTACCGGTTCGTCCGGCCACAGTGCAAAGAACAGGCGCAGCGAGTCGGTCATGCTGGATGCCGCCTCAAGAGACGGAGGTTACTGCCGCATGCGGCGGGCGCTGTCCCACGGCCATTGCGCGATCCCGGCTCAAAACTCGTGGTCCTTGAAGGCGCGCCGCGCCCGCTCCTCGGCGGCACGCCACGCCTCGTTTTCGGACCCGTATGTCCCTGCGGGAATATAGGTTTCGGCGCGCGTCGGTTCGCGCGTCAGGCGCACGAACACCTGCGCTTCGTAACTGTCGTCGTCCAGTCGATGCGCGACGATGCGTGCCAGGTGGGTGCCGCTTTGCAGGATGCGTCCGGCTTCGTCGCCGCGCACCGGTTCCCGCCCGGGCACGCCGCGTTCCCCCTGTTCCATGTAACCTTGTTCGTCGACCACATCGTGCTGGTTGCCGCCGTCGAGTGGACGACCGGGGCGGGTTCCGTGCACCGCATGCACTTCCTGTTCCACTTCGTGTTGGCCCGGCGATTTTTCACCGCTGCCGATGTCTGCTTCATCCATGTAATGCCTGGGTTCCGGTGACATGCAAATCTCCTGTCTGCGTAAATGGCTGCTCACGTTGACTGTTTGCATCAAGCGTTACAGCCCTCCCATCGAAGCAGCGCTCGTCCGATGCCGGCAAAAGCCGGCATCACTGCTCCATTTCCCTATGATGGCAGAGCGAACGCTTAGTTCGTGGCGCCACTCCGTCGCGCTGTCGCGAGGCGAACCATGCGCATACTGCTTCATCTAACCGGATTTGGAGGCAAGCATGAATCCTGAACAGAGGAAGTCCGTGGAGATTCGCAATACCGATCCACGATTGGCACGCACCAGCGACAATTCCTACGGCATCGACGATATCGGTTTGCCGGAGGATATTACGCCGGAAAACGCGGTACGCCCTGCAGAAATCCGACCCGAGGAACGTGACGAGGCCGCCCAGGAATCGACACGGCCTGTTACCTCCAGCCAAGCTTCAAGCGAGTCAAAGCATGCATCACGAGCCGCACCCGATACGCCGGCAAGCCACGATTCCAGGCTGGAGCGCGCGGTCCGCAAAATGGAACCGACCGGCCATCAGATAAGCGACGAGGAATTGCGCGATCCGGGTTCGGCTACGCCCGATTCGCCGCCTGCCGATAACCGCTCTTGAAACGAAAGGATGCCATGGCAAGCAAAGAAGAATGCGACAGGTACGCCGCCGAATTGACGCAGCGCTTCGAGGATCTCGTCCAATGGGCGAAGGAGCACTGGCCGAACCACCAGTTCCCGCTGCTCGATTCGGATTTTGCTGCGTCGCGCCGCGAATTGGGTGAAATCCTTGGTCCCAAGCTTGACAGCGGCAGCGACCGCCAACCTGGACCGACCAAGGATGCCAACTCGCCCCCGGCCGGCGCCGCGCATGACGATCCTGAGTATGTCGAGACCAGCCCGATGCCTTGGCCTTGAGTTTGTTGCCTTTGTAAGCTACCCGACGCAGGACGAGGATGCCACGGAGGGAATTGAACGGCAACAGACAGAAAACCCAGGTAAATGCTTGCGTGGGTTTTCTGATTATTATTGCGACGGCGTGATCAGCATGGCGATGACCGCGGTCGCCATTACGGCAGTGGCGAGCCAGCCAAGCAATTTCAGTCGCTGCGTCACGACAAGTTCACCCATGATGTCCCGACGCGCAGCCATCAACATCATGACCACCATGATGGGCACTGAAATAACCCCGTTGATGACCGCACTCCAGTACAGTGCCTTGATCGGATTGATGGGAGTAAAGCCGACTGCGGCGCCGACCAGTGTTGAGATAACGATGATGCTGTAGAAGCGAGGCGCCACCACCGGTTCATCCTCGAGGCTGTTCTTCCAGTGAAAGGCGCCCGCCATTGCATAGGCGGCGGAGCCGGCCAGCACCGGGATAGCCAACATGCCTGTGCCGATAATGCCAAGGCTAAACAGCATGAAAGCAAAATTGCCCGCGATGGGGCGTAATGCCTGTGCGGCCTGGGCAGAGGTTTGAATATCGCTAATGCCATGGGCGTGTAGCGTGACGGCCGTCGTTAGCATGATGAAGAAGGCGACCAGGTTGGAAAATCCCATGCCGATATAGGTATCGACCTTGATTCGGCGAAAGTCCGAGCGCGCTTGCTTGGGCTTGTCCTTCAACGCCTCAGCCTTGGGGGTGACATGCATCTCTTCGACTTCTTGGGATGCCTGCCAGAAAAAAAGATAAGGGCTGATGGTGGTCCCGAAGACTGCAACAAGCGTTGTGATGTAGGCCGGATACCAGGAGAGGTGCGGCAGGGCCGTCTTGGTGAAGAGCTGCGTCCACGGAATATGGACGACGAAGACGGTCCCGACATAGGCGAGGAGTGCCAGCGTGAGCCATTTCAGGACCCTGACGTAGCTGCTGTATGGAACAAAGACTTGCAGCAATACGGAGATGAGGCCGAATGCCACCGCATACAGATGCGCCGACCCGCCAATAGCCAGCTTGGCGGCCTCCCCCATTGCAGCTATGTCGGCAGCAATATTAATGGTGTTGGCCAGGAGCAGTAAGCCGACAATGCTATACAGGAGCCATGGCGGGTAGTGGCGCCGAATGTTCGTGGCCAGCCCGTGGCCAGTAACGCGGCCGATTCTCGCGCTGACGATCTGGATGCCGGCCATGAGCGGATAGGTGAACAGCAGCGTCCATAGCAGCCCGAAACCGAATTGCGCTCCGGCTTGGGAGTAGGTAGCGATTCCGCTTGGGTCATCATCGGCGGCGCCGGTGATCAGCCCTGGTCCGAGCTTCCTTAGCCACCGCGCTTGTCCCGCTGCGGGTTCGACTTTTTTCATCCCGGCCTGTGCATTTCGCATATCCATTCATTACTGGAAAATATTAAGGGCTATGCAAGGTTTGAGCCCGTTCCCGGAAACTTTGTTCCGCTGAAACTCCGTAGTGTTGGCGCTCACCGAAATTCGAGTCGCTTTTTGAGGAGATCACTTTTACGTGAACATCAACTAATCAGCTCCTGGATTGGGCGCCGCCCGAAGAGGGGAATGGCCGGCCAGTCATGCACATGGGGAATGGCTAGCTGGGAGGGGAGTGGCTTTGCGTGGTGCCGATTTTGTCTCGCTCGCAAACTTATGCTAGGTCAATGACGCCGGTCTGGCCCAAGCTACGCTTCATACATCTTAACCAGATTGGAGCGTCTCTATGAATACGTTTTTCAAAGGTGTATTGGCTGCACTTCTCGCTGTCGCAGTAAACCTATCTGCATATGCAGCCTCGGACACTGCGAAGGCCGATGCAAAGGCCGCCAAAGAACACGCGGAAGCCAACTATAAGGCGGCCAAGGCGAAGATAAAGGGTGATTACAAGGCGGCGAAGGCCGAGTGCGCCAAGCAAAAAGGTGCAGATGAACGGACCTGCAAGAAAAATGCGAGCGCCAAGGAAAAAGCGGATCTGAAAGTGGCGAAAGCGAATTACGAGAAGGAGAAGGCTGACGCCAAGGCGATGAAGTAACAAGAGAGGCGAGTCTTCGTTATCCCGCGGGCGATACCAGAGCTATCCCAGGTTAGGCCGGTCCGAAAAAGGAGGTCAAGTCACTGCCCCGCTGAAAGCACGGATGTCAATGCACCCGGTCAGACGTGAAAAAACAAAAAGCCCACGTAAACACGAATGTTTGCGTGGGCTTTCGTACGACATTGGACGTCGTTGAACGGAATTGGTGGAGACGGCGGGAATCGAACCCGCGTCCAGAAGCCCTCTACAGCCAGTTCTACATACTTAGTGCAGCCTATTGGTTTTAACCCTGTCGACGCGGACGCACGCGCTTCGCCAAGGCGAGCCACCTATTTTTAACGCTACGCCAAGTGACCCGGCGTAACGCGATTCCCTGTGTATGACTCTACCGCTGTTGCCAGCCCGCCCCAGGGACAAGACGGTGTAGAGCTAGAAAGTTATTAAGTCTCTAGAGGATTACGCTGCGAGAGCGTAAGTTTCATCGTTTGCATTTAAGCATTTCCGGTTGGATTAACGAGGTGACCAGCCCTCGGTATGCCCTGCACTGCTTTGCAACCCCTGTCGAAACCAGGTCGTCCCCAAATCAGTACATCTATTGTAGCCCATCAGATGGGAGCGGAACGCAGGAATTCAAGCCCGGCTTTGCTTAATCAGGTCCAGTACCTGCTGCGGTGAGGATGCAATGGCGTGCGCATTCCAGGTTACCGGTTCGCTGTTGCCGCAATAACCCCAGCCGGCGGCGATCGTCACCATGCCGGCCGCGTCTCCAGCTCGTATGTCGCGCAGATCATCACCGACGTACCAGCATTCCTCGGGCGCCAGGTTCAGGCGACGGGCCGCTTCCAGCAAGGGCGCCGGGTGCGGCTTTGAATGCGGGGTAGTGTCGCCGGAAATCACGCAGCCGGCATCGCCCAATCCGATCTGCGGCACCAGCAGGTCGGTGAAGCGTGCCGCCTTGTTGGTGACGATGCCCCAAGCGAGCCCGCATTGGACCAGATGGGAAAGCAGGTCCGGCACCTGGTCGAACAAGCGGGTTTCGACTGCGATGGCAGCCGCGTAATTGGCGAGGAATTCCACGCGCAGATGCTCGTATTCGCCGTCTTCGGGTTTCAGGCCGAAGGCGGCGCCGATCAGGCCGCGCGCTCCGGCCGAGGCGACCGGGCGCAACTGCTCGTAGGGCGTAAGCGGCAGGCCGCGCTCTCGCTGGATGCGATTCAGGGCAGCGGCAAGATCGGGCGCGGTATCGGCGAGCGTGCCATCCAGGTCAAACAGCACGGCGCGCGGGGCAGGTAGTTGCATAAGGTTTATGAGTGAAACGATGCGCGTGTCTGCGTCTGATGGCAGGCCGAGGCACCGGGGAGAGTGAAAACGACGATCAGGCGTCGCGTGTGCAGGCGACCAGGTAATTGACGTCGGTATCCTGGTTCAGCGAATACATCTTGGTCAGCGGGTTGTAGCCCATTCCCTTGAGGCTCTGTAAATTCAGGCCGGCCTCGCGGATGAAGCGTCCCAGTTCGGCCGGGGTAATGAACTTCGCGTAATCATGCGTGCCCCTGGGGAGCAGGCGCAGCAGGTATTCGGCGCCGATCACCGCGAACAGGTAGGACTTCAGGTTGCGGTTGATCGTGGAGAAGAAGACATGACCGCCCGGCCTGACCAGCGTGGCGCAGGCTTTCACGACCGCGGCCGGGTCGGGTACGTGTTCCAGCATTTCCATGCAGGTGACGATGTCGTAGGCGCCCGCTTCCCGTTCGGCGAGCTGCTCCGCCGAAATCATTTCGTAGCGGACCTGTACTCCGGATTCCAGGCTGTGCAGGTCGGCGACCTTGAGCGCCTTTTCCGAGAGATCGATACCGGTGACGGTGGCGCCTTTGCGCGCCATTGACTCGGCCAGGATGCCCCCGCCGCAACCGATATCGGCTACCTTTTTCCCGGCCAGCGGCGCGCGCGCGTTGATCCATTCCAGGCGTAGCGGGTTGATTTCATGCAACGGGCGGAATTCGGAGGTGGGGTCCCACCAGCGGTGGGCAAGATCGCTGAATTTCTGCAACTCGATAGGGTCGGCGTTCATGATGTCAATGATAGCGGGAATCGGTGACCGGCATAAGCACCGGTAGGCAAGACGCATGAAAAAACCCCGCCGCAGCGGGGTTTTGCAGATGGCGTGCGGCGCGATTACTTGGTGCGGGTGCCCACCACTTCGATCTCCACGCGGCGGTTCTGGGCCCGGCCGGCGGCGGTCTTGTTGGATGCGATCGGCTGCTTTTCACCCTTGCCTTCGGTGTAGACGCGGTTCGCTTCGATACCCTTCGAAACCAGGTAAGCCTTGACTGCTTCGGCACGGCGTACCGACAGCTTCTGGTTGTACGACGTGGTGCCGATGGAGTCGGTGTGGCCGACCGCGATGATCACTTCGAGGTTCATGCCTTGCAGCTTGGAGACCAGATCGTCCATCTTGGCCTTGCCGTCTGCCTTCAGCACTGCCTTGTCGAAGTCGAAGAAGGTGTCGGCAGCGAACGTGACTTTTTCGGAAACCGGGGCGGGAACGGGCTTCGGTGCCGGGGCCGGTTCCGGAGCGGGCGGCGGCGGCGGTGCCGGCTCTGCCGCTTTCACGATCTCGCCGTCGCAGCCGCCGACCGCATCTGCCGGAGTCCAGTAGCCGGTATGCCAGCACTCGCCCCCGCCGCTGTGCACGATCATCCCGCTGCCGTCCTGCAGATAGGCGCTGTCCGGGGCCTTTGCCTTGATGCTGTCTTGCGCCCATGCAGAAACGGAGATCACTGCGGAGGCAGCAAGAACGAGTTTTGCCAAATTATTCATATTTTTCCTCTTGGTTGGAAATATCCGCAGATAAACTGCGCAACAAAATAACAACGATTAAAACCGAGTGTCACCCGCAATTAGAGCAGTTTTTTACAAGGTTGTTCACTTGCAATGCTCTTTAGTTAAAACATTTTGCCATATGCTTGATATAGAGCGATTTTTGCTAAATCAACCGAATGGCGATTAGGGTGGAATGTCGTTTTTTGGCAACAATCCACCGGATTTTGCTGGCGCTCGAGGCGCTCTTCTGCTCCCAGTCAAAACGCAACCGCTACGCTTTGTTTGCTACTGCCTTGCCTTGCCCTGCACTTCGATCGCCACGCGCCGGTCCGGGGACAGGCAGGCGATCAGGCGTGAGTGCGACAGGTTCTTGCCGCACGACGCAACCGGCGCCGATTCCCCGGCGCCTATCGCCTCTATTCGCGTCGATACGCCCTTGCTTTTCAGATATGCCGCGACCGCGTCCGCTCGTTTTTCGGAAAGCTTCCGGTTATATGCTTTCGATCCCAGCCGGTCTGCATGGCCAGTCACCCGCAAGCGATCGATGGTTTCGCAACTCCTGAGCCGGCTGATCACGTCGGTATCCAGTGCATGCTTTGCTGCGGCGCTCAGTACTGTCCGATTGAAACCGAATGCCTGGTCGCCGCTCAAGGTGACCGAAAAATCGCAGGTTCTGGCCGGTGCAGGCGCTGCCGGTGGCGGTGCCTCCGGTTGTAGCGCGACCGGAGGCGCAATAGGCGGAGCGGTTGGTTTGGCGATCGGCGGCAGCAGCGCGCCATCGCATCCGGCTACCGCATCGGCCGGTGTCCAGTAGCCGCTGCGCCAGCAAAGCCCGGTGCCGCTGCGCACGATGCTGCCGCGGCTATCCTGCAGATAAGCGCTGCTGTCCGGGTTTGCCTGGATGGCATTCCAGGGTTCTGCAAAGGTGGAGGAGGCGGCAATTGCAAGCAGGACGCTCAAGGCCAGTTTTTTGGACATGAAGGGTAATTGTTCTTGTTGCGGCAAGTGATATTTTGCGTTATCGAATTAGAACATATTTTTGCAAAGCAAGTATTTGCCGACCCCGGAACCGGGCAGTGCGAACACAGGGGGAAAGCGAGGGGGTGCGGGGTGCGCCATGTTAAAATTCAACGTTTGATGTTGCGCGCCGCACAGGCCTTCCACATCAATATAAGCCAACTTCAGTCCAAGACAAGCCGACCCGCCAATGGATCAATTCGCCAAAGAGACCATCCCGATTTCCCTCGAAGAAGAGATGCGCAAGAGTTACCTCGATTACGCCATGAGCGTGATCGTGGGCCGCGCACTTCCCGATGTGCGTGATGGCCTGAAGCCGGTGCATCGCCGCGTGCTGTATGCGATGCACGAAACCAGCAACGTGTGGAACCGGCCATATGTCAAATGCGCGCGCGTGGTCGGCGAAGTGATGGGTAAGTACCACCCGCACGGCGACCAGGCGATCTACGACACGCTGGTGCGGATGGCGCAGGATTTCTCGCTGCGTTATACCCTGGTCGACGGCCAGGGCAACTTCGGCTCCATCGACGGCGACAATGCCGCGGCGATGCGTTACACCGAGTGCCGGCTGGACAAGATCGCTAGCGAGATTCTGGCCGACATCGAAAAGGAAACGGTCGACTTCGTTCCCAACTATGACGGCAAGGAAAAGGAGCCGTCGGTGCTTCCGACCCGGATTCCGAACCTGCTGATCAACGGCTCGTCCGGCATCGCGGTCGGCATGGCGACCAACATTCCACCGCATAACATCAGCGAAGTGATCGACGGCGCCCTGCACGTGCTGCGCAATGCCGATTGCACGGTCGACGAACTGATCGAGATCATCCCGGCGCCGGACTTCCCGACCGCCGGCATCATCTACGGCGTGTCCGGCGTGCGCGACGGTTACCGCACCGGCCGCGGCCGCGTGGTGATGCGCGCGAAGACCCACTTCGAGGAGTTCGGCAAGGACAGCCGCACCGCGATCATCGTCGACGAGCTGCCGTACCAGGTCAACAAGAAATCGCTGCTGGAACGCATCGCCGAGCTGGTCCGCGACAAGAAGCTCGAAGGCATCTCCGACATCCGCGATGAATCCGACAAGTCGGGCATGCGCGTGGTGATCGAGCTCAAGCGCGGCGAAGTGCCGGAAGTGGTGCTCAACAACCTGTACAAGCAGACCCAGCTGCAGGATACCTTCGGCATGAACATGGTGGCGCTGGTCGACGGCCAGCCCAAGCTGCTGAACCTGAAGCAGATGCTCGAATGCTTCCTGTCGCACCGGCGCGAAGTGGTTACCCGGCGCACCGTGTTCGAACTGCGCAAGGCGCGCGAGCGCGGCCACGTGTTGGAAGGCCTGGCGGTGGCGTTGGCCAATATCGACGACTTCATCGCGATCATCAAGGCGGCGCCGACGCCGCCGATCGCGAAGGCCGAATTGATGGCGCGCGCCTGGGATTCTTCGCTGGTGCGCGAGATGCTGGCTCGTACCGGCGCCGACAACGCGGGCGGCATCGCCGCGTTCCGCCCGGAAAACCTGCCCAAGCATTACGGCATCCAGCCAGACGGCCTGTACAAGCTGTCCGACGACCAGGCGCAGGAAATCCTACAGATGCGCCTGCAGCGCCTGACCGGCCTGGAGCAGGACAAGATCGTCAACGAATACAAGGACGTGATGGCGCAGATCGCCGACCTGCTCGATATCCTGGCCAGGCCGGAGCGGGTGACCGCGATCATCGTCGAGGAACTGACTGCCGCGCGCAACGAATACGGCGAAGGCGCGAAGGACGTGCGCCGCTCGCAGATCGAGCTGAACGCGACCGATCTCGGCACCGAAGACCTGATTACGCCGCAGGACATGGTGGTGACCTTGTCGCACACCGGCTACATGAAGGCGCAGCCGGTGTCCGAATACCGCGCGCAGAAGCGCGGCGGGCGCGGCAAGCAGGCGATGGCGACCAAGGACGACGACTGGATCGACCAGCTGTTCATCGCCAACACCCACGACTACATCCTGTGCTTCTCCAATCGCGGCCGGCTGTACTGGCTGAAGGTGTGGGAAGTGCCGCAGGGTTCGCGCAATTCGCGCGGGAAGCCGATCGTCAACATGTTCCCGCTGCAGGACGGCGAGAAGATCACAGTGGTATTGCCGCTGTCCGGCGAAAACCGCAGCTTCCCGGAAGACCATTACGTCTTCATGGCAACCTCGCTCGGCACCGTCAAGAAGACGCCGTTGACCGAGTTCAGCAATCCGCGCAAGGCCGGCATCATTGCCGTCGACCTTGACGACGGCGACTTCCTGATCGGCGCGGCGCTGACCGACGGCAAGCACGACGTGATGCTGTTCTCCGATTCCGGCAAGGCGGTACGTTTCGACGAGAACGACGTGCGGCCGATGGGCCGCACCGCGCGCGGCGTGCGCGGCATGAGCCTGGAAGAGGGACAGCAGGTGATCGCGCTGCTGGTCGCGGAAAACGAACAGCAGTCGGTGCTGACCGCAACCGAAAACGGTTTCGGCAAGCGCACCCCGATCACCGAATACACCCGGCACGGCCGCGGCACCAAGGGCATGATCGCGATCCAGACCAGCGAACGCAACGGCAAGGTGGTGGCGGCCACGCTGGTCGAGGCCAGCGACGAAATCATGCTGATCACCACCGGCGGGGTGCTGATCCGCACCCGGGTTGCGGAAATCCGTGAAATGGGACGTGCGACCCAGGGCGTGACGCTGATCGCGGTCGAGGACGGCACCAAGCTGTCCGGCCTGCAGCGCATCCTGGAGTCGGATGTCGAAGAAGAGAATGGCGGAGCGGAGGAAGCATGACGCGCGTCTACAATTTTTCCGCGGGCCCCGCGGTGCTGCCGCAGGAAGTGCTGCAGCAGGCCGCCGACGAGATGCTCGACTGGCACGGCAGCGGCATGTCCGTGATGGAGATGAGCCATCGCGGCAAGGAATTCATCTCGATCTACGAGGCAGCCGAGCGCGACTTGCGCGAGCTGCTGGCCGTGCCGGCGAATTACCGCGTCCTGTTCCTGCAGGGCGGCGGCATCGGCGAAAATGCGATCGTCCCGATGAATCTGGTCGGGCGCAAGTCACAGCCGGCCGTGGTCGATTTCATCCACACCGGTTCCTGGTCCGGCAAGTCGATCAAGGAAGCGAGGAAATACTGCACGGTGAACGTGGCGGCTTCGTCGGAGGACGTGAAGTTCACCAGGATACCCGCGCGCGACAGCTGGAAACTGTCGAAGGATGCCGCGTATGTGCATATCTGCAGCAATGAAACGATAGATGGCGTCGAGTTCCATTGGACTCCGGACGTTGCCGCCGACACCGACGGCGCGCCGCTGGTTGCCGACATGTCTTCGCATATCCTGTCGCGCCGCGTCGACGTCAGCAAATACGGCGTGATTTTCGGCGGCGCGCAAAAGAACATCGGGCCGGCCGGCGTGACGCTGGCGATCGTGCGCGACGACCTGATCGGCCACGCGCTGCAAATCTGCCCGTCCGCGTTCGACTGGAAGCTGGTCGCCGACAACAGCTCGATGTACAACACGCCGCCGACCTACGCGATCTATATCGCCGGACTGGTGTTCCAGTGGCTGAAGAAGCAGGGCGGCGTCGATGCGATGGAGCAGCGCAATATCGCGAAGTCCGCGTTGTTATACGACTACCTGGATTCGACCGATTTCTACAGCAACAAGGTCGCGAAGGATTGCCGCTCGCGGATGAACGTGCCGTTCTTCCTGAAGGACGAGTCGCTCAATGACGCCTTCCTGGCCGGCGCGAAGGAGCGCTGCCTGTTGCAGCTCAAGGGACACAAGTCGGTGGGCGGAATGCGGGCGTCGATCTACAATGCGATGCCGCTCGAAGGCGTGCAGGCGCTGGTGGATTACCTGAAGGAATTCGAGAAGGCGCACGGTTAAGTTCCCTCCCCTTCAAGGGGAGGGGTAGGGCGGGGATGGGTTCTTTGGGTTCGAGCAAGACCCATCCCCCTCCCGGCCTCCCCCTTGAAGGGGGAGGTGAGAAGTGACTGCGTAAAAATATGACGGATGACAAACTCAAACCCCTGCGCGAGCAGATCGACGCAATCGATGCGCAAATTCTCGACCTGCTGAACCGGCGTGCCCGCATCGCGCAGGAAGTCGGCCACGTGAAAGCCGAAACCAACGCCCCGGTATTCCGCCCCGAACGCGAAGCGCAGGTGCTGCGCAAGGTCGCCGATCACAATCCGGGGCCACTGGTCGGCATCGACGTGCAGACCATCTTCCGCGAAATCATGTCGTCCTGCCGCGCGCTGGAGCGCCGCGTGATCGTCGCCTATCTGGGGCCGGCCGGCACCTTCAGCGAACAGGCGGTATACCAGCAGTTCGGCCATGCGGTCGAAGGCTTGCCGTGCACCTCGATCGACGAGGTATTCCGCGCGACTGAGGCGGGCACCGCAGACTTCGGCGTGGTGCCGGTCGAAAATTCTTCGGAAGGCGCAGTCAACCGCACGCTCGACCTGCTGCTGCAAACCACGCTTGCGCTCAGCGGCGAACAATCGATCCCCGTCCATCACAGCCTGATGACGAAAAGCGGCACGATGGACGGCATCAAGCGCATCGTCTCGCATTCGCAGACGCTTGCCCAGTGCCAGGTCTGGCTGAACCAGAATTACCCCGGCCTGGAACGGCAGGCGGTGGCCTCGAACGGCGAAGCGGCCCGGCTCGCCAGTGAAGATCCCGGTATCGCGGCGATCGCCGGCGAGATCGCCGGCCAGCGCTACAGCCTGGGCGTGGTGAAAGCCCACGTGCAGGACGATCCGCACAACCGCACCCGCTTCCTCATCATCGGCCGGCTGCAACCGGCCCCCAGCGGACGCGACAAGACCTCGCTGGTGCTGGCGGTGCCGAACAAGGCCGGCGCCGTCTACGACATGCTGGCGCCGCTGGCCCGGCACGGCGTCTCGATGACCCGCTTCGAGTCGCGCCCGGCGCGCACCGGTACCTGGGAATACTATTTTTATGTCGATGTCGAAGGGCATGCGCGGGAAGAGCATGTGGCGCAGGCGCTGGACGACCTGAAACAGAAGGCGGCGTTCTTCAAGGTGCTGGGCTCTTATCCGTTGAGCCTGTAGCATCGGCTCTGAGCCGGCGGGGCCGCGCGCCAGTTTCCTCCATGACGGGGGCAAGGCGAGGCGGCGCTGCAGCCAAGGTAACGATTGATCTGATTCCGGAATTTACTATGTCTACACAATTTGGCCCCGATTACGTGCGTGCCATTGCTCCTTACCAGGCCGGCAAGCCGATTTCCGAGGTCGCGCGCGAATTCGGACTGGACGAGGCAAAGATCGTCAAGCTCGCCTCCAATGAAAACCCGCTCGGCATGCCGGAGTCGGCGAAGCAGGCGATGCTGGCCGCGCTGGCCGAGATCGGCCGCTATCCCGATGCCAACGGCTTCGCGCTGAAACAAGCGGTCAGCGCCAAGTACGGCGTGCCGCAGGACTGGATCACGCTCGGCAACGGCAGCAACGATATCCTGGAGCTCGCCGCGCATGCGTTCGTGCAGCCTGGCCAGGCGGTGATCTATGCCCAACATTCGTTCGCGGTGTACGCGCTGGCCACCCAGGCGGTCGGCGGCCGCGCGATCGAGGTGCCGGCAAGGAATTACGGCCACGACCTGGAAGCGATGGCGCAGGCGATCGACGCCGGCACCCGGCTGGTGTTCATCGCCAATCCGAACAATCCGACCGGAACCTTCGTTCCGGCCGCCGAGCTCGAAGCCTTCCTGCAGCAAGTGCCGCAACACGTGGTGGTGGTGCTGGACGAAGCCTACAACGAATATCTGGCACCCGAGCTGCAGTACGACTCGATTGCCTGGGCCAAGCGCTACCCCAACCTGCTGGTGTCGCGCACCTTGTCGAAGGCCTACGGGCTGGCCGGTTTGCGCGTCGGCTTCGGCATTGCCCAGCCGGCCATCACCGATCTGCTCAATCGCATCCGCCAGCCGTTCAACGTCAATTCGATGGCGCAGGCCGCCGCGGTAGCGGCGTTGAACGATGCGGAATTCCTGCGCCGCAGTGCGCAACTCAATGCCGACGGCTATCGCCAGCTGACGCAGGCATTCGAGGCGATGGATCTGGAATACGTGCCGTCGTTCGGCAACTTCGTGCTGGTACGCGTCGGCAATGACAGCGGTGCCGGTGCCCGGGTCAATCTGGAATTGCTCAAGCGCGGCATCATCGTGCGCCCGGTCGGCAACTATGGCTTGCCCGAATGGCTGCGTATCTCCATCGGCCTGCCCGAGGAAAACGCCGCATTTCTGGCCGCGTTGCGCGAGATTCTCGGCTGATGGGCGGCGAGCGCAGCATGGACGGCATGCCGGCGTTCCGGAAAATCGCGATTTTCGGGGTCGGCCTGATCGGCGGCTCGTTCGCACTGGCGCTGCGCAAGGCGGGAACGGTCGGCCAGGTGGTCGGCGTCGGCCGCAGCCAGGCCTCGCTGGAGCGGGCGCAGCAACTCGGCATCATCGACCATGCCGCCGGCGTTGCCGAGGCGGTGGAGGGCGCGGACCTGGTGCTGGTGGCGGCGCCGGTCGCGCAGACCCAGGCGATACTGGCCCTGATCCGACCTCATCTGGGTGCCGATACGGTGATCACCGATGCCGGCAGCACAAAGACCGACGTGGTCGCGTCCGCGCGCGCCGCGCTCGGCGAACGCATCGGCCAGTTCGTGCCCGGCCATCCGATCGCGGGACGCGAGCAGAACGGCCCGGAAGCAGCGATTCCCGACTTGTATTGCGGGAAAAAGGTGGTGTTGGCGCCGCTGCCCGAAAATACCGCGGCGCACGTTGCGCGCGTGGCCCGCGCATGGGAATTGTGCGGCGCGATCATCCATCGGCTCGGCGCCGAAGAGCATGACCGGGTATTCGCCGCGGTCAGCCACCTGCCGCACCTGCTGGCCTATGCGCTGGTCGACGACATCGCCGGCAAGCCCCATGCGGAGCTGCTGTTCCAGTATGCGGCCAGCGGCTTTCGCGACTTCACCCGGATCGCCGGCTCCTCGCCGGAGATGTGGCGCGACATTTCGCTGGCGAACCGGCCTGCGCTGCTGGCCGAGCTGGATGCCTATATCGCGCAATTGGCGCGAGTGCGCGGCTTGCTGGATGCCGCCGACGGCAGCGCCCTGGAAACGGTATACGCGAATGCGCAGCGGGCGCGCCACAACTGGATTCATCGCATCGAAGCCGCCGAACAGCAGAATCGACAGGGCGGCGATTAACTCCCATCAGCATGAAACACTATCCTCATTATCTGGACCTGCGGCCGGCGCTGCATGCGCAAGGCACGGTGGCGCTGCCGGGCTCGAAAAGCATCTCCAACCGCATCCTGTTGCTGGCTGCGCTGGCAAAAGGCAGCACGCGCATATTCGACCTGCTGGCGTCGGACGATACCCATGTGATGCTGACCGCGCTGCAGAAGCTCGGCGTTCACTGGGAACAGATCGGCGAGTCGCGCGAATGCATCGTGCATGGAGCGGAAGGGCAATGGCCGGTGCAGCAGGCCGACCTGTTCCTGGGGAATGCCGGCACCGCGGTTCGCTCGCTGACCGCCGCGCTGGCGGTGGTCGGCGGCGACTATACGCTGCACGGCATCGCGCGCATGCATGAGCGGCCGATCGGCGATCTGGTCGACACCTTGAACGTGATCGGCGCCCAGATCGAATATACCGGGCAGCCCGGCTATCCGCCGCTGCATATCCGGCGCGGCCATATCCTTGCCGAGCGCTTGCGCGTCAAGGGAAATGTCTCCAGCCAGTTTCTGACCGCGCTGCTGATGGTCGGGCCGTTGATGGCTGTCGACCGGCCGGTGACGATCGAGGTGGTGGGTGAACTGATTTCCAAGCCTTACGTCGAGATCACGCTGAACCTGATGCGCCGCTTCGGCGTGGCGGTCGAACGCAACGGCTGGCAGTCGTTTACCGTCGCCCCCGGGCAGCAATACGTCAGCCCGGGCAGCATCCACGTCGAGGGCGATGCGTCGTCCGCTTCCTATTTCCTGGCGGCCGGTGCGATTGCCGGCGGGCCGGTGCGGGTCGAAGGCGTCGGCCGAGACAGCATCCAGGGCGACGTACGTTTCGTCGAGGCGTTGCAGCAGATGGGCGCCGAGGTCACGCTCGGCGACAACTGGATAGAGGCGCGCTCGAACGGCACGCTGAAGGCGATCGATGCCGATTTCAACCATATCCCGGATGCCGCGATGACGATCGCGGTGGCCGCGCTGTACGCGGACGGCCCCAGCACGCTGCGCAATATCGCGAGCTGGCGCGTGAAGGAAACCGACCGCCTGGCGGCGATGGCGACCGAGTTGCGCAAGCTTGGCGCGCAGGTCGAAGAGGGTGCCGACTACCTGCGGATCACGCCGCCGGAACGAATCGCGGCGGCCACGATCGACACCTACGATGACCACCGGATGGCGATGTGCTTCTCGCTGGCGTCGCTGGATGGGGCCGCGCGGCGCGGCAACACGATACGGATCAACGAACCGAAATGCGTCGGCAAGACTTTCCCCGACTATTTCGAAGTGTTCGCAACCATCGCCCACAACGAACTGTTCTGAGATGCAGACCCATCCGATCCCGGTCATCGCGATAGACGGCCCGACCGCCTCCGGCAAGGGCACGGTTGCCCACCGGGTGGCGCTGCGCCTCGGCTTCCATTACCTCGATTCCGGCGCGCTGTACCGGCTC
>CBIHOK010000019.1:0-32151 GCA_966211575.1 uncultured Noviherbaspirillum sp. | reverse complement strand
TCGTCAACTACATCCGCCGCAACTACGGCATGCTGATCGGCGAACAGACCGCCGAAGCGATCAAGAAGGAAATCGGCTCCGCGTTCCCCGGTTCCGAAATCAAGGAAATGGAAGTCAAGGGCCGCAACCTGTCCGAGGGCATCCCGCGCTCGTTCACGATTTCGTCGAACGAGATCCTGGAAGCGCTGACCGACCCGCTCAACAACATCGTTTCCGCCGTCAAGAACGCGCTGGAACAGACGCCGCCGGAACTCGGCGCCGACATCGCCGAAAAGGGCATGATGCTGACTGGCGGCGGCGCGCTGCTGCGCGACCTCGACCGCCTGCTGATGGAAGAAACCGGCCTGCCGGTGATCGTCGCCGAAGATCCGCTGACCTGCGTGGTGCGCGGTTCCGGCATGGCGCTGGAGCGCATGGACAAGCTTGGCTCGATCTTCTCCTACGAGTAATTCCGCGCATTGCTTCGAACACGGCTCGCGCATGCGGGTCGCCGGAGGGATGGCGCGAGCGCATTCCCGATAGAGACAGACGCTGATGGAATACAGTCCCCCGCCGCTTTTCAAGCAAGGCGCTTCGGCGCGCGCGAAGGTGGTGTTCTTTTCCCTGATTGCCCTGATCCTGCTGGTCGCCGATTCGCGCCTGCGCTCGCTGGTGACGATCCGGCAAGCGGTCGGCACCGCGCTGTATCCGCTGGAGGCGGTTGCATTGCTGCCGCGCGACGCGGCCTATGCGATCGGCGGCTACTTCACCTCGGTGACGGCGCTGCAGAAGGAAAACCAGCGCTTGCGCGAACAGCAATTGAGCAACGCGCAAGCGCTGCAGCAGGGCCGCCAGCTGCAGGCCGAGAACGACCAGTTGCGCCGCCTGCTGGATGCCCATGAGCGGGTGCCGCTGAAGTCGGTGATGGCCGAAATCCTGTTCGATGCGCGCGATCCGTTCACCCGCAAGATTATCGTCGACCGCGGCGCCCGCAGCGGCGTCGAGCCCGGCCAGCCGGTGATCGACGATGTCGGCGTGGTGGGGCAGGTGACGCGCGTGTTTCCGCTCACTTCCGAGGTTGCGCTGCTGACCGACAAGGACCAGGCGCTGCCGGTGCAGGTGCTGCGCAGCGGCCTGCGCAGCGTCGCCTACGGCCAGGGCAACTCGGGCGCGCTCGACCTGCGCTTCGTGCCGACCAACGCCGACGTGCGCAACGGCGACATACTCGTCACCTCGGGCCTGGACGGCATCTATCCGGCTGGGTTGGCCGTGGCCAAGGTGGTGCACGTCGAAAACAAGTCGTCCGACCCGTTCGAGCACATCACCTGCCAGCCGCTGGCCGGCATCGATCGCAATCGGCAATTGCTGATCCTGCTGGCCGATTCGCGGCTGCCGGTCCGCCCGGTCGACGATACGCAACCGGCTACGGGAAAGGCTGACGCCGCTGCCAAGGGCGGGGCGAAAGCGGCCGCGAAGGATGCGCCCGTCCACGCCGACAAGAATGCGCCCGCGAAGGCGGCACCGGCGGCGCCGGCGGCGCATGCTGCGGCCGCGCCGTCTCCGGCGGCGGCGCCGAAGTCGTCCACATCGGCGTCCACACCGGCGTCCAAGGCTGCCGCCGTGCCGGCGCCCGCCAAACCGCCCGCAGGAAAAGCCGTCCCATGAACCGTCCCCATTACATCCTGCGTCCGGCCAACCCGGTCTTCATCGCAGCCACGCTGATCGCGGCTTTCCTGCTCAACCTGCTGCCGTGGGGGCGCTGGTACGGTGTGCCCGACTTCGTCGCGCTGGTGCTGGTGTTCTGGAGCATCCACCAGCCGCGCAGGGTCGGGATAGGCATTGCGTTCTGCATGGGCTTGCTGATGGACGTGCATGACGCGACGCTGCTCGGGCAGCATGCGCTGGCGTACACGCTGCTGTCCTATTTCGCGATCATGATCCACCGGCGCGTGCTGTGGTTCCCGCTCGGGACGCAGGCGCTGCACATCCTGCCGCTGCTGCTGTCGGCACAGGCGGTGCAACTGGTGGTGCGGCTGCTGGTCAGCGGCAATTTCCCCGGCTGGCCCTACTTCCTCGAAAGCCTGGTCGCGACGCTGCTGTGGCCGATCGTGACGGCGCTGCTGCTGGCGCCGCAGCGGCGCGCCACCGACCGCGACGAAACCCGCCCGATCTGACGGCGGCACGGACGCCGGCGATACATGACCGAATTCAAGAACACCGAACGCGAACTGCACCTGTTCCGGCTGCGCCTGTCGGCCGCCGCGGTGTTCGTGTTCATCTGTTTCCTGCTGTTGCTGGCACGCTTCCTCTGGCTGCAGGTTGCGCGCCATGACCAGTACGCGGCGCGCGCCGAGGAAAACCGGATTTCGGTGGTGCCGGTGGTGCCGAACCGCGGCCTGATCCTGGACCGCAACGGCGTGGTGCTGGCGCGTAATTTCGCCGCGTATACGCTGGAGATCACGCCTTCCAAGATTCACGGCAAGCTGAACACGGTGATCGACCAGCTGGCGACACTGGTCGATATCAAGCCCTGGGACCGGCGCCGTTTTCACAAGCTGCTGGAAGAATCGCGCAATTTCGAAAGCACGCCTATCCGCACCCGCCTGAGCGACGAGGAAGTCGCGCGTTTCGTGTCGCAGCGGTTCCGCTTTCCCGGCGTCGAAGTGCGCGCCCGCCTGTTCCGCCAGTATCCGCTGGGCCAGGTCGCTTCGCACATAATCGGCTACATCGGCCGCATCAGCCAGCGCGATGCCGACCGCATCGAGGACATGGACGATTCGGCCAACTACAACGGCACCGAATACATCGGCAAGCAGGGCCTGGAAAAGAGCTACGAAAAGCAGTTGCACGGCACCACCGGCTATGAAGAGGTGGAGGTCGCCGCCAGCGGCCGCGCGGTGCGCACGCTGTCGCGCACGCCCGGCGTCCCGGGCAGCAACCTGGTGCTGTCGATCGACATCGGCCTGCAAAAGGTGGTCGAGGAGGCGTTCGGCGACCGGCGCGGCGCCCTGGTCGCGATCGAGCCTTCCAGCGGCGACATCCTCGCCTATGTCTCGATGCCGAACTTCGATCCCAACCTGTTCGTCGAGGGCATCGACCAGCAGAACTGGGACGAGCTGAATAATTCGCCCGACCACCCGCTGCTGAACCGGCCGATCGCCGGCACCTATCCGCCCGGCTCCACCTACAAGCCGTACATGGCGCTGGCCGCGCTGGAACTGGGCAAGCGCACCCCGTCGGCCGCCATCTACGATCCCGGCTACTTCATGTTCGGCGGCCACAAGTTCCGCGACGACAAGGAAGGCGGACACGGCCGCGTCGACATGTACCGTTCCATCGTCGAGTCCTGCGATACCTATTACTACATGCTGGCCAACGACCTTGGTGTCGACACCATCCACGATTTCACCAAGCAGTTCGGCTTCGGCCAACTGACCGGCATCGACCTTGACGGCGAGCATGCCGGCCTGCTGCCCTCCACCGCCTGGAAGCGCGAAGCATACCGGCGCCCCGAGCAGCAGCGCTGGTATGCGGGCGAAACGATCTCGCTCGGCATCGGCCAGGGCTACAACGCGTTCACCCCGCTGCAGATCGCGCACGCGGTCGCTACGCTGGCCGACAATGGGGTGGCGATGAAGCCGCACCTCGTGATGGCGATCGAAAACGGCGTCACCCATGAGCGCACCGACATCGCACCGGTCGAAACCAATCGCATTCCGCTCAAGCAGGAAAACATCGACGTGGTGAAGAACGCGATGGTGGGCGTCACCAAGGAAGGAACTTCCTCGCGCATCTTCGCGAACGCTGCCTACGTCTCGGCCGGCAAGACCGGCACCGCGCAGGTGGTCGGCATCAAGAAGAACGAGAAGTACGATGCCAAGAACGTGGCCGAGCGCATGCGCGACAATGCGCTGTACATCGCCTATGCGCCGGCCGACAAGCCGAAGATCGCGATCGCGATCGTGGTCGAGAACGGCGGTTTCGGTGCCGAGGCGGCCGCGCCGATCGTGAAAAAGGCGCTCGACTATTACCTGCTCGGCAAGCTCCCGGAAGACAAGGACAACAAGGGCAAGGCGCCGGACGGCCGGCCGTTGCCGCCCCAGGCGGCAGCGAAAGTCGCGAAAGCCGCCGTGGCCGCAGTCCAGGTCGCCTCGCAAGGAAGGAAACCGCAATGAACGTGCAGGTGAATCAGCGCCGCCCCTTGTGGCCATTGCTGAAACCCTATCTCTCGGTGTTTGACGGACCGCTCGCGCTGATCGTGTTCCTGATCCTTTCGGTCGGCATCGTCACGCTGTATTCGGCCGGCATCGATTTCCCCGGCCGAGTGGAAGACCAGTTGCGCAATATCCTGTTCGCGTTCGTCGTGATGTGGATCGCCGCCATCGTTCCGCCGCAGACGCTGATGCGCTTCGCGGTGCCGATCTATACGGTGGGCATCGCGCTGCTGGTGGCGGTCGCGACCTTCGGCATGGTGAAGAAGGGCGCGCGCCGCTGGCTCAACATCGGCGTCGTGATCCAGCCTTCCGAGGTGATGAAGATCGCAATGCCGCTGATGCTGGCCTGGTTTTTCCAGAAGCGCGAAGGCATGATCGGCTGGGCCGAATTCCTGGTGGCGGCGGTGCTGCTGCTGATCCCGGTCGGGCTGATCGCGAAGCAGCCCGACCTCGGCACCGCGCTGCTGGTGATGGCGGCCGGCTTCTACGTGATCTTCCTGGCCGGCCTGTCGTGGAAAGTGCTGCTCGGCCTGTTCGTGGCCGGATGCGCGAGCCTGCCGGTGGCATGGTCGATGCTGCACGATTACCAGCGCGCGCGCATCATGACGCTGATCGATCCGACTTCCGATCCGCTCGGCAAGGGCTTCCACATCATCCAGTCGACCATCGCGATCGGTTCCGGCGGCATCACCGGCAAGGGCTGGCTGCACGGCACCCAGGCTCACCTGGAGTTCATTCCCGAGCGCACCACCGACTTCATCTTCGCGGTGTTTTCCGAGGAGTTCGGCCTGATCGGCAACTGCGTGCTGTTGGTGCTCTACCTGCTGCTGATCGGGCGCGGGCTGTTCATTGCGGCCAATGCGCCGTCGTTCTTCAGCCGCCTGCTGGCCGGCGCGATCACGCTGATCTTCTTCACTTACGCGTTCGTCAACATGGGGATGGTCAGCGGCATCCTGCCGGTGGTGGGCGTGCCGCTGCCGTTCATGAGCTACGGCGGCACGGCGCTGGTCACGCTGGGCCTGGGCTGCGGCATCCTGATGAGCATCCAGCGCCATCGCAAGCTGGTTCAAAGTTAAGGCTCCGCTGAACAAGTCCTCGCGCGCCGCGCATCCTGATTTCGGGCGGTTCGCGGCGTTGCAAATACTCGCCATGGCCCCGCCATGTCTGCGTTTTGCGCCTTGCGCCCCATCCCGAACTCAGGCCCGCGCCATCACGGGACTTGTTCAGCAGAACCTTAACAATAAGTATCGGCACTTGCGGCAATCCGCTTGCCGATGCACACTGTTTTGCGCCGGCAACGGGAGGGAAACGTTTTGTTTTCCCTGATAAAACCAGCAATCAAGGGAGAACACGATGGTAGCGAGCGGGCGCGCGCAGCATTATCAATGGTGGGGATTGTCGCTTCTGGCGCTGCTGCTCGCGGGTTGCGGCAGCGTGCCGCAGTCGGCTCCGGAGCAGCGCAGCGTGCCGGCGAATGCATCGCGGCCGGCGGTTCCCGCCACGCCGTCGACACCTGCCCGTTCCGAGTTGCCGGTGTTGCCGCCGGCCGGCTCCGGGCGCGGCGGCTATTACCAGGATGATGGTCCCGGCGACGCGCCGCCGGCCGGCCTGATGCAGGTGCCGGACGCGGTGCCGCGCGTCGAGCCATATTCGACGCGCGGCAACCGGCCCTACGTGGTATTCGGGCGCCGCTATGTGCCCATCCTCGATGACCGGCCTTACAAGGAACGCGGGCGCGGCAGCTGGTACGGCAAGAAATTCCAGGGGCAACGCACTTCGTCCGGCGAACCCTACGACATGTACAAGATGACCGCGGCCCATCCGACGCTGCCGATTCCGTCGTATGCCCGCGTGACCAACCTCGCCAACGGCAAGCAGGTCATCGTCCGCATCAACGACCGCGGGCCGTTTCATCCGGGCCGCATCATCGACCTGTCGTATACCGCTGCGCTGAAACTGGGTTACCTTGCCAGCGGGAGTGCCGAACTGGAGGTCGAGCGCCTGTTGCCGGCGGACATAGAGCGGATGGCGGCTGCGAGAAACGCGGCGCCGGAAGCGGAAGCGCAAAGCGCCGCGCAGGACGCGCCGATGTCCGATGGGGAATCGGAGTCGCGGCCATTGGCCGACATGAGACTGCCGCGTCCGATCCCGAGTCGGCCGCAAGCGCCGGCTGCGACACCGGCATCGTTGATCGTTTCCTCTTCGCCCACGGCGGCCGCACCTGCCACACCTGCTGCCCCCGCTGCGGACGTGAAACCCGCCCCGTCTACCACGCCGGCCGCCGGAATCTACCTGCAGTTCGGCACCTATTCGCAGGCAGCCAACGCCGAAGCGGTGCAGCTCCGCCTGCAACAGAAAACGGTGGGGGACATGCCGCCGGTCGAAGTGGCCGGATACGGTTCGCTTTACCGGGTGTTCAGCGGACCGTTCGCGAGCCGCGACGAGGCGCTCGGCGTCGCCCGGCGCCTGCAGGCCGACGGTGCACCGAAGCCGATGGTGGTGCAGCGCTGAATCCGCTCAGTCTCCTTGCGCCTTGATGCGCAGCGCCATCTCGTACAGCGCATTCTTTTTCCCGCCGGTGATCTGCGCGGCCAGCGCGGCCGCCTGCCGGACCGGGCATTCGGCGAGCAGTATCGACAGCACGCGTTGCGCTTCGGCGGTTTCCGCGTCGTCGTCAGCGGCGGGCGCGCCTTCGAGCAGCAGCACGAATTCTCCCTTGTGACGGTTCGCGTCCGCCGCCAGCCAGGCTGCCGCCTGCTCCAGCGGACAGCGATGGATCTGCTCGAACAGCTTGCTCAGTTCGCGCGCGAACACGATGCGGCGCGCCGGTTCGAACGTCGCCGCCAGCGCCGCGACGGTTTCCGCGATCCGATGCGGCGCTTCATAGAACACCAGGGTGGCGGTGACGCCGCGCAGCGCGCGCAGCGCCGTTTCGCGCTGCTTCGCCTTGGCCGGCAGGAAACCGACGAAATGAAAACCGTCGCTGACCAGGCCGCCGGCCGACAGCGCCGCGACCGCTGCCGAGGCGCCCGGTAGCGGCATCACGCGCAGCCCCGCTTGCAGCACCGCGTCGACGATGCGGGCGCCGGGATCGGATACCCCAGGCGTACCGGCATCCGACACCAGCGCGATCCGCTGGCCCGCCTGCAAGCGTTCGATCAGGCGCGCCGCGACTTCGCGCTCGTTGTGCTGATGGGCGGCGATCAGTTCCTTCGCGAGGCCGTAGCGGGTCAGCAGATGCCCGGTGTTGCGGGTGTCTTCACAGGCGATTGCATCGGCCAGCGCCAGCAGATTGAGGGCGCGCAAGCTGATATCCCCGGCGTTTCCGATGGGAGTGGCCACCACATATAATGTAGACAAAGGATAAACTTGCCGCCCGATTTCTTCCATCAGCGGAGCAAGATCGGGAGGGCGGAGCGTGGATGAGGTCATCGGGAGAGCGGATGTCGGGTGAACTGGCGAAGGGCATGCTGCTGCTGGCACTATGGTGCGGATTGTGCCCGCCCGCGGCAGCAAACACAACCGAGCCGGCACCCGTGGTCCCGGTGGCGCCGGTGGTACATATTGGCCTGCTGCTGCCGCTGCAGTCGGGCGGACTGCAGGCCGCCGCTGCCGCAGTGCGTGCCGGCTTCATGGCGGCCTTCGAGCGCGAGCCGGGCGGCGTCAGCATCGGCGTGGAGGAGACCGATGACGTCCCCGCGCATGTACTGGCGGCTTACGAGGCTGCAACCGCCCGTTACGACCTGGTAGTCGGGCCGTTGTCGCGGCGCGCGGCGGTGGCCGTGGTCCAGCGTGGCGCGGCCGAGCGGCCCACGGTAATCCTGAATGCGCTGCAACGGCCCGATCTCGCATCGCCGCCGCTGCCAGCCGGAATGCTGGCGGCCGGCCTGTCGCTGGAAGACGAAGCGCGGCAGGCGGCGGATTGGGCTGCCGCCGACCGTCCGGGTCGGAGCGCCTATGTCATCTCGACCGTGCTGCCGTGGCAGCAGCGCACTGCGCACGCGTTCGCTATCCGCTGGCGCCAGCTCGGCATGGACGCACGCCCGGTCGAGATCGCCAGCCGTGACGGCGAACTCGACCGGCAGGCGCTGGCCCAACTGCAGGCGCGTGTGCGCGCCAGCCCGGGCGCCATCGTGTTCGCGGCGCTGGACGCCGGGCAGGCGCGCCAGCTGCGGCAGGTGCTGGGCCGCGCAACGCCTTTCTACGGCACTTCGCAATTGAATCCCTTCGTGCTGTCCGGGCCAGCCGATGTTCAAGGTTTCGATGATCTCGATGGGGTTCGGCTGCTGGATCTGCCGTGGCAACTGCAGCCCGACCACCCGGCCGTGATGATCTATCCGCACCTGATCACGCCGGCGGACAGCCGGCCCAGCCCCGACATGGAACGCCTGTATGCGCTCGGCATCGATGCCTACCGTATCGCTTACCGGATCGCGCAAGGGCAGCACGATTTCACGCTGGATGGCGTCACCGGTGCGCTGCAGGTTCGTTTCGGCGCCGCCGATGTGCGCATCACGCGCACCGAAGTCCGCGCCGTCTACCGTGGCGGCAGACCGGTGCCGCTGCCGGGCGGTGCGCGGTGAGCCTGCTCGGACGGCTGGCCGGCTCGCGTACCGCCAAACAGCTTGCGGGCGATGCCGGCGAGCGGCGCGCGCAGCAACATCTCGAACGGCAGGGGCTGAAATTCGTCGCCGCCAATTTCCGCTGCAAGGGCGGAGAAATCGACCTGGTGATGGAGGATGGCGGCGTGCTGGTTTTCGTGGAAGTGAGGAAACGTGCCGATCGCAGTTTCGGCGGCGCGGCTGCCAGCGTGACTCCCGCCAAGCAGGCGCGCCTGATCATCGCTGCGCAGCGCTACCTGCAGCGTTACCGCGAACCGCCGCCATGCCGCTTCGACGTCGTGGCGATCGACGGCGGCGCGCTCGACTGGCTGAAAAACGCGATCGACGCCTGATCGTTGCCGTTCGGTCATTCTCCGGTTTTTCCGCATTCCCGCCGGAAGTTTTTTGCCGCCCGCCGGCCAGCCTGCTGCCGCGCTGCACTATAATCGCGGACATGATTACGACCCAACGCATCCAGGCGCATTTCCAGGAAAGCGCCGAACTCAAACTCAAGGCGGCGGCGCTGCTGGCACAGCCGATTGCTGACGCCGTGGAACTTTTGTTCACGGCCTTGTCTAATGGCAACAAGATTCTTGCTTGTGGGAATGGCGGGTCGGCTGCCGACTGCCAGCATTTCGCGGCCGAGCTGGTGGGACGCTTCGAACGCGAGCGGCTGCCGCTGCCGGCGCTGGCGCTGACCACCGACACCTCGATCCTGACTGCGGTCGGCAACGACTACAGCTACAACGAGGTGTTCAGCAAGCAGGTGCAGGCATTCGGGCAGGCCGGCGACGTGCTGCTGGCGCTGTCCACGTCCGGCAACTCCGCCAATGTGCTGGCGGCGGTCGATGCGGCGCTCGAGCGCGACATGCGCATCGTCGCGCTGACCGGCAAGGGCGGCGGCCAGATCGGCAGGCGCCTGACCGATGCAGACGTGCACATCTGCGTGCCGCACGATCGTACCGCGCGCATCCAGGAAGTGCACCTGCTGACTATTCACAGTTTGTGCGACGGTATCGATGTCGCGTTGTTCGGGGGAGATGCGAATGATTGATTGGAAGCGGGTGACACGGCCACTGGCGACCGCCGTCCTGTGCACGGCGATGGCGGCCAGCCTGCAGGGCTGCTTCACGATGGCGGTAGGAGGCGCGGTGATGGGCACGCTGGCCGCCACCGACCGCCGTACGCTCGGGGCGCAGACCGAAGACCAGGAAATCGAACTCAAGGGCGAGGCGCGTGCCGCCAACCTGGTGGGCGGTGCCGGACATGTCAATGTCACCAGCTACAACCGCCGCGTGCTGCTGACCGGCGAAGTGCGCGACGATGCGATGAAGCAGGAAGTCGAGCGCCAGATCGCCTCGATCCAGGGCGTCGAATCGATCGTCAACGAACTCGGCGTGATGGGTACCACCAGCTTCACCTCGCGCTCGAACGACACGCTGATCACCGGCAAGGTCAAGGCGGCGTTCGTCGACACCAAGGACCTGTACGCGAACTCGATCAAGGTGGTGACCGAGCGCGGCGTGGTGTACCTGATGGGACGCGTGACCCAGCGCGAAGCGCAACTGGCGGCAAATGTCGCCAGCAGCGTTTCCGGCGTGCAGAAAGTCGTGAAGATTTTCGAGTACATCTCGGAAGGCGACTTGCAGCAACTGAGACAGACTCCCGACAACAAGGGCCAGAAATAAGAGCCGGAAATGAAAGCGCGCTGAGCGATCGCCCACGGGGCGAGTGTTATAGTAAGCCGCCGGTCGACGAGACCCGCGGCTTTTTCTTTTGGAGGAAATCATGATCGCACTCATCGTTCTTCTGGGGATCGTCCTGCTGGTGCTGTTCTGGGCAGTCGGCGCCTACAACCGGCTGGTCAGCCTGCGCAATCAGTTCAAGAACGCGTTTGCGCAGATCGACGTGCAACTGAAGCGCCGCTATGACCTGATCCCGAACCTGGTGGAGACCGCGCGCGGCTACATGAAACACGAGCGCGAGACGCTGGAAGCGGTGATCGCCGCCCGCAACCAGGCGGTCAGCGCCAGTTCGAAGGCGGCCGGCGATCCCGGCAATGCGGCGGCGATGCAGCAGATGGCGGCCGCCGAGGGCGCGCTGGCCTCGTCGCTGGGCAAGATGTTCGCGCTGTCGGAAGCCTACCCCGACCTGAAGGCGAACCAGAACATGATGCAGCTCACCGAAGAGCTGACCAGCACCGAAAACCGTATCGCGTTCGCGCGCCAGGCCTACAACGACGGCGTGATGCAATACAACACCTCGATCGAACAATTCCCCGGTTCCGTCATCGCCGGCATGTTCGCGTTCCGCCCGGGCGAACTGCTGCAGGCGACCGAGGCGCCGGAACAGCGCCAGCCGGTCAAGGTTTCGTTCTGAACCAAGGCGCCGCGCCGTTTCGTCGCGATGAACTTCTTCGAGCAGCAAGACCAGGCCCGCCGCCAGACCCGCAAGCTGGTGAGCCTGTTCATCCTCGCGGTGCTGGCGATCGTGGTCGCCGTCAATGTCGCGCTGGCGCTGATCTGGAACTGGAGCCAGGGCATGCGTCCCGGCGCCATCCACACTTATCCGCATGGTTTCTTCATCACCAACACGCTGGTCACGCTGGCGCTGATTGCCGGCGGCACCCTGGTCGAAATGTTCAACCTGCGCGAAGGCGGCGATGCGGTCGCCCGCATGGCCGGCGGACGCCTGGTATCGCCGGCGTCGACCGACATCCAGGAACGGCGCCTGCTCAACGTGGTGGAAGAAATGGCGCTCGCGTCCGGCATCGCCTGTCCCAAGGTCTACCTGCTGGACCGGGAGGAGTCGATCAACGCGTTTGCCGCCGGCTACAACCCGAACGAAGCCGTGGTGGCGGTCACGCGCGGCACGCTGGACCGGCTCACCCGCGACGAACTGCAGGGTGTGATCGGCCATGAGTTCAGCCATATCCTGAACGGCGACATGCGGCTCAACGTCCGCCTGATCGGGCTGCTGTTCGGGATCCAGATGCTGGCCGGTTTCGGCCAGCAATTGCTGAGCATCGGTTCGCGCGTCTGGGTGGTGCGCGACCGCGGGCGCGACAAGGGACCGCCGCTGCAACTGGTGCTGCTGGCGACCGGCGCCGCGCTGTTTGCGATCGGCTATATCGGCATCGTGTTCGGCCGCCTGATCAAGTCGGCGGTGTCGCGCCAGCGCGAGTTCCTGGCCGACGCCAGCGCGGTCCAGTTCACCCGCAATCCCGACGGCATAGGCGGCGCGCTGCGCAAGATCGGCGGCTTGTCGAAATCGATGCGGCTCGGCTCGCGTATCCGGCACCCGAACGCCGAGCAATTGTCGCACCTGTTTCTCGGCGCTCCCAAGGCGACCCTGGCCGAGGGCCTGCTGGCGACGCATCCGCCGATCAGCGAAAGGCTGCGCCGCATCTATGGCCACAACGTCGAACTGCTCGACGCACCGGAATTGCCGCAAGCCTGGCCGCAACCGGCCGAAACCCTGCCCGACATTCCCTATGTCGCAGCGGGCTTCGGTAACGCGGCGCCGCCGCCTCCTGCTTCGTGGCTGGCTTTCGGCAACCACGCCGGGCAGCAGGCCGCGACGCTGGCGCCCGAGCTCGACGCCGCGCTGCGGCAGCCGTACTCGGCCTGTGCACTGGTATATGCGCTGTTGCTGGGCGACACCGAACGCGACGCCCAGTTGGCATTGCTGGAACGGGATGCGCCGGCGCAGGCGCCGCTGGTGCCGCAACTCGCCGCCGCCCTGGAGCGGCTGCCGAAGAGCGCGCGCCTGCCGCTGCTCGACCTCGCGATGCCGGCGCTCAAGCAATTGCCGCAAGCGGCGCGCGGTGCGCTGTTGGAAACCGCCGATCGCCTGATTGCGGCGGACCGCAAGATGTCGCTGCCGGAGTTCGTGTTGCAGTCGATCCTGGCGCGCCGCCTCGCGCCCCACGCGGGCCGGGCAACGCCGGTGCGCTTCGCGAAGCTGACGGCGTTGCGGGAGGATTGCATCGTGCTGCGGTCGCTGGTCGCCCACGTTGCGTCGGCAGCGCTTGCGCGACCAGCGTCGGCATTGTTCGCCGCCGGCGCAGCCGCTTGCCCGGATCTCGGCTTGTCGGCCGCCGATCTGCAGGCGGTTGCCGCACTCGATTTCCGCCGCGTCAGCAGTGCACTCGACGATGCGCAGCAACTGGCGCCGCTGACCAAACCGGCGCTGATCAAGATGCTGCTGGCTGCCATCGGCGACGCCGCTCCGGTGCCGCTGGCGGTGGCAGACCTGTTGCGCGCGATCTGCGGTGCGATCGACTCGCCGATCCCGCCGGCGGTCGCCGCCACCTATGCCGCCCATCACTGGGCGCTCGACAACGAAGCGGCGGGCCTGGCGTTTTCCTGAAGGGCTGCGGATCAGGCTGCGGCGAGCAAAGCCGCGTGTCGGGGACTATAATCAAAACGTCCCGTCAATCCTTGCTTCCCACACCATCATGCAAACCCATCCTTCCGCCGCCAGCCGAACCTGGCCGAAAGTGTTTGCCGTCGTTGCCGTGCTGGCATTGCTCGCTGTCGGCTATTTCTCGCTGTTCGCGCAAAAGCCCGCGCCGGCAGTGACCTTTACCAGCCTGAGCGGCGAGAAGATCCGGCTGCAGGACTTGCGCGGCAAGGTGGTGATGGTGAATTTCTGGGCCACGAGCTGCACCACTTGCATCCACGAAATGCCGCACATGGTCCAGACCTACAACAAGTACAAGGACAAGGGCCTGGATTTCGTTGCGGTCGCAATGAGTTACGATCCGCCGAATTACGTCGCCAATTATGCAAAGACGCGCCAGCTGCCGTTCCAGGTGGCACTGGACACCCAGGGGACGCTGGCACAGTCGTTCGGCGACGTGAAGCTGACGCCGACCACCTACGTGATCGACAAGAAGGGCAACATCATCAAGCGCTATGTGGGCGAACCGGAATTCGCCGAACTCCACAAGCTGCTGGAGAATGCGCTGAACGCCTCCGCCTGATTACGATTGCGGCGGCATCCCGCCCTCAGATGAAAAAAGCGCCGGATTCCTGGCGCTTTTTTTTCTGGAACCTTCGCGCTCAGGATTCCACGTGCGAATCCGGTTCCAGCGGGCAGGGCGTGGTCCAGCGGCTGCGCACGCAGGGACGATCATGGCCGGACACGTATAGCGTGACCTTCGTCAGCCAGCGCTGGGTCGGGGCCGGCTGCACATAGGGCGCGGGCAGCAGCGCCAGCACGATCAGCGCGACACGCAGCGGCCCGAACACCTGGCGCGGCTGCAGCGAGCCGGCGAGCATGATGAAGGCCAGGCTGATCGTTCCGCCCAGGAGCAGGCCGGTCACCACTTCCGATACCGAGTGCGCATGCACCGCAAGCCGCGATATGCCGAGCAGCAAGGCGATCGCGTAGCCGCCCAGCACCCCGAGCGCGCGTATGCCGGGCGATGTCTTCTGCAGCATCAGGTACAGCAGTACCGGCACGATCGCCGCCACCCGCACCGCATGGCCGCTGAAGCCGGTGAAGCCGATCGAGCGGATACCGATGCCCCAGCCGATGAATGCGACCTTGGTCGCCAGTACCAGCGCGGTGCCGAACGCGAACAGCAGGCACCACCACAGCGCAAGCCGCTTTTCGCCTTCGGCCAGCAGCCAGGCGGCGATCGCCAGCGCCAGCACGGAGGTGATGGTGACGTCACCGAATTGGGTAATTTGTCTCCAGGGAATCATGGCTCTTGTAAGGCAGAAATCGCGCGAATAAGTTCAGAGGCGGTGGTAAGCGAAGTGGGCGAACGCTTGCCGCGCCGACAAGGGCGGCGACGAAACGGGCATGCCCATTGTCGTCAATCCGGGCAGGGGTCTTTTTATTTTTATCAAGGCCGATGGCTGGCGGTTGTTCGGCAACCACAGGCGATGCCCGGCGCGTAGTATTCCGGTCGGAAACTACGAAGCGGCCGGAACATCAGCGAATGCCGCATGCGAACGCATGCGGGTATTCAGGCGGGGAGTCTTTCAGGCAACGCCGGCGCCGTGCGCCTGCTGATCGGCGTGATAGGAACTGCGTACCATCGCGCCGACCGCCGCATGCACGAAGCCCATCTTGTACGCTTCGTCCTCGAACATCTTGAAGGTATCCGGATGCACGTAGCGGCGCACCGGGAGATGGTCGCCGGACGGCATCAGGTATTGCCCGATGGTCAGCATGTCGACCTTGTGCGCGCGCAGGTCGCGCATCACCTGCAGGATTTCCTCATCGGTCTCGCCCAGTCCGACCATGATGCCGGACTTGGTCGGCGTATCGGGGTGCAATTCCTTGAAACGCTTGAGCAGGTTCAGCGAGTATGCGTAATCGGAGCCGGGACGCGCTTCCTTGTACAGGCGCGGCACGGTTTCCAGGTTGTGGTTCATCACGTCGGGCGGCGCCGCTTTCAGGATTTCCAGCGCGCGGTCCATGCGGCCGCGGAAATCCGGCGTCAGGATCTCGATGCGGGTGGCCGGCGACAGTTCGCGCACGCGCCGGATGCAGTCGGTGAAGTGGCCGGCGCCGCCGTCGCGCAGGTCGTCGCGGTCGACCGAGGTGATCACCACGTAATTCAGTTTCAGCGCGGCGATGGTCTTCGCCAGGTTTTCCGGCTCGTCCGGGTCGAGCGGGTCGGGGCGGCCGTGGCCGACGTCGCAGAACGGGCAGCGCCGGGTGCACTTGTCGCCCATGATCATGAAAGTCGCGGTGCCCTTGCCGAAGCATTCGCCGATGTTCGGGCAGCTCGCTTCCTCGCACACCGTCACCAGCTTGTTGGCGCGCAGGATGTCCTTGATTTCATAGAAGCGGGTGGTCGGCGAGCCGGCCTTGACCCGGATCCAGTCCGGCTTCGGCAGCCGTTCGGCGGGAACGATCTTGATCGGGATGCGCGCGGTTTTGCCGGCGCCTTTCTGCTTGTCGCTCGGATTGTAGGTCGAGGACGCGAGTTCGGTCGGTTTCGAGGCCATGTATTGAACCGTGGAGACGACGACGGCACGGGTTGCGCGCAATCGGCGGGGTTCGACGGCTTATCCTTTCATTTGTTCGATCAGGTTGTGAGCGAGCGCTAACTGCGCGTCGCGCAGCGGCACCGACGCGCCTACCGTTCGCATGTCCACGGTCTGCAGGCCTTCGTAGCCGCATGGATTGATCCAGGAGAACGGGGCCAGGTCCATCGCCACGTTCAGCGACACGCCATGATAGGTGCAACCGTTGCCCCGTACTTTCAGGCCGAGGGCGGCGATTTTCGCTCCCTGCCAGTCGCCGCCGGACATATAAATGCCGGGGGCGCCGGACTTGCGCTCACCGGCAAGATTATACGCCGCCAGGGTATCGATCACCGCCTGTTCGATCTTGCGCACGAACTCGCGCGCGAACAGCCGCGCGCCAGGACGGCGGCGCAAATCCATCAGCAGGTAGATCACGACCTGGCCGGGACCGTGGTAGGTCACCTCGCCGCCGCGGTCGGTCTGGATCACGGGAATCCGGTGCGCATCGAGCACATGGGAGCGATCGGCGCCGAGGCCGAGCGTGAATACCGGCGGATGTTCGACGATCCAGAGTTCATCCGGGGTATCGCGATTGCGCGCATCGGTGAACGCGCGCATCGCCGCAAAACTGGTTTCGTAAGGTTCGACGCTGCGGTCGATGATGGCGGGAGCTTGCATCGTGCAAGCTTACCGTGGAATGATGCCGATGTGTGCCGATGCATGCCGGGGGCGCTTCGCCTCGCGGCCGGCATTTCCCTGCTTGAGATCTTTCCATTCGCGCCATGATCGACCAGAAACACATTGCCCTGATCTACGCCGGCGGCACCATCGGCATGGAGCGGACCGCCCATGGCTATGCGCCGATGCGCGACTTCTCCGGCCTGCTGGCGCAAAAGCTGCCGGCGACCGGTTCCCTGCCGCGCCATACGCTGTACCAGTATGCGGCGCCGATCGACAGCGCGAATGCGACGCCGGCCGACTGGCAAAGGATCGCGCGCGACATCGCCGCCCGCTATGCGGAGCATGACGGCTTCGTCGTATTGCACGGCACCGATACCATGGCGTATACCGCTGCCGCGCTGTCGTTCATGCTGCGCGGATTGCGCAAGCCGGTGATCGTCACCGGCGCCCAGGTTCCGTTGGGCGAAGCGCGCACGGACGCGCAGCAGAACCTGGTCTCCGCGCTGCAGCTGGCGGCGTCCGAACAACTGAACGAAGTCGCGCTCTGTTTCAATCGGCGGCTGCTGCGCGGCAATCGCGCGACCAAGGTCAGCACCAGCAGCTTCGATGCATTCGACAGTCCGAATTATCCGGCGCTGGCCGAACTCGGCATCGACGTGCAGTGGAATCTGCCGGCGCTGCTCGCGCGGCCTGCGCGCGAAGCATTCGAGCTGCCGGAATACTCGGCCCGCATCCTGTCGCTGCGCTTCGTTCCCGGCATGCCGCTGCAAGCCGTGCAGGCGCTGCTCGATTTGCGGCCGCAGGCGCTGATCCTGGAGTGCTACGGCAGCGGCAATGCGCCGGATCGCGATCCGGCGCTGCTGCGCATGCTCGCCGATGCGAGTGCCGCCGGCATGGTGCTGGTGGCCTGCAGCCAGGCACCGCACGGGCGGGTGACGCTGGGGACGTATGCGGCGGGCGCCGGCTTGAGCGGAGCCGGCGTGGTGGGCGCCGCCGACATGATGTTCGAAGCGGTGTTTGCGAAGCTGCACCACCTGTTCGGGCTCGGATTGTCGCCGGCGCAGGTGCGTGCCGCGATGCAGCGTGACCTGTGCGGGGAACTTTAAGGTTCCTGCGGTGCAGGAAACAGACGGGCAAACGAGAATGCAAACGGGCTGGGGCCATGTGTCTGCAGATGATGCAGCCGCTGTTTGGCCTCGTCGATGCCCGGCACATGGCCGGGCGCAACCCACCACAATGCCGTATAGGGCGCGCCGAAGCGCTCGAACCAGGATTTCCGGCTTCGCATCACCTCTGCATGCAGGCTGCCGTAGACGAAATCCTTCAGGTGTTCCGGCGTTTCCCACACCGACATGTTGAACAGGATGCGGTCATCATCGTAAGGCTGCAGCGCGGTTGCGTTGCCCTGCTCGGTCTGGAGACGCCAGACGAATCCGGGACTGCCGTCGGCAAGCGCATTGATCTCGTCGAGGCGCGCGACGAAGCCGGCCATCACCGGATCGTCGATCGGCGCCAGCGCCCGGGCGATATTCACCTGGGCGATATGGTATTGCGTGTTGGCGGGCAGTTGGTCGGCACGCAGGCTGACGGTCATGGATTGCTCCCTCATGTGAAAAAATTATCATGCCGCCCTTGTTGCGCGGTCCGGTCCGGCGCGACAGCTTTTCTGCAGCGGATTCTAGCGCTTGCCCGGTGCTTGCCAAAACGATATATTTTTGCGTCTCTTGATAATTTTCTTCACATAGATGGCCGATTTGCGCCGCCTTCCCAGGCTTGCCGCGTTGCGCGCATTCGAGGCTGCCGCGCGGCACCAGAGTTTCTCGCGCGCCGCCGAGGAAATTCACGTCACGCACGGCGCGATCAGCCACCAGGTGCGGGCGCTGGAACAGGAACTGGGAGTCCAGCTGTTTACGCGCCACGGCAAGCGGGTCGCTGTCACGCCGGAGGGGAAATGGTTTGCCGACGCGCTGCGCGACGCGCTCGCGGCGATGGCGAGCGCGGCCGATACGCTGAAGGACAGCGCGCGCCAGCGGCGCCTGACCATTACTGCCTTGCCGTCGTTCGCCGCGCGCTGGCTGGCGCCGCGTATCGGCCGCTTCATCGAACAGCATCCGGAGCTGGAAGTGATGCTGCAGTCGAGCAGCCACCTGGCCGATCTGGCGCGCGAACCGGTGGATCTCGCCATTCGTTTCGGTGGCGGCCGCTATCCGGGCCTGGCCAGCGAGAAGCTGATGGATGACTGCTATTACCCGGTGGCGAGCCCGCATTTCAACCGCGGCCGCCTGCCGCGCACGCCGCAGGAACTGGTGCAGGGCAGCCTGCTGCGCTGCGAAGAGGAGCCCTGGATGCCGTGGTTCCAGGCGGCCGGCCTGGTGCGGCCGGAGCCGAGCGGAGGATTGGTGTTCCAGGATTCGTCGATGCTGGTGCGTGCCGCCAGCGAAGGGCACGGCGTGGCACTGGCGCGCCACGTGCTGGCGGCGGCCGATATCGAAGCCGGCAAGCTGGTGCGGCTGTTCGATATCGCGCTACCGTCTTCGTATTCCTATTATCTGGTCTGCCTGCCGGACGCACTGCAAAAGCCGTCGGTGCAGGCCTTTCGCGACTGGCTGCGGGCTGAGTTGAACTACAGCACCACTTTCACCATCGGGTGCGACGACAGTTCGCGGTAAAGATTGTCGAGCTGCTCGCGGCTGACCGCGCGTACCGTTACCGTCAGCGACAGGTAGGCTCCCTTGGAAGAAGGGCGCATTTCCATCTTGCCGGCGTGGAAGGTCGGGTCGTGCCGCGTCACCACTTCCACCATGGTCTGCGCAAACGCATCCTGCGTCGCGCCCATGATCTTGATCGGGAAATCGCTCGGGTATTCGATGAGGGTATCGGTCGGGGCGGGCATGGCAGTCCAGTCGGGCATATCGGGTTGGCATTTCATTGTAGACGATCGCAGGCGGCCGGGGCGCTTGTGCAATGGCTGCGCAGTCCGTCGCGTGGCTGGTGTTGCGGATTGCAAATGCAACGAAGTTGCAATATGATCCACATTCGAACTGCCTGGCGTCCGACCGGTCCATTTGGCAGAACTCCCGACGTATTCTCGTGAATCCCCGCCGACTCCTTGCCCATCTAGCGTTCGCGCTCTTCATGTTGCTGTCGCAGCAACTGGGTATCGCGCACGAGATCTCGCACCTGTCGTCCCGCGAGACCAGCGGGGCCAGCCGGCATCGGCCGCTTCCCGCAGAAATGCAATGCAGTGCTTGCCTGGCATTCGCGGCTGTCGGCTCCGTCCTCACCGGTTCGCCTCCCGCATTCGATGCGGCCGTTGCCGTTAGCCGGGTTGCCCGCGACGTTGCGGTCGTTCGGTTCTATCGCCGTCACCGTTCCGTATTCCATTCCCGCGCGCCCCCGTTCCCGCGCTGATTCTCCAGTCCATTCCATCGTCCGCCCGGCATGCCTGGCGGACGCCCCTCGTTTTCAATCGGGAATCATCATGAGACGAACTGTTATGGCGGGCGCGCTGGCGCTCGCCTGCGGCAGCGCCATGCCTGCCTCCGCATGGGCGGCCGGCGACCAGGAGCTGGCGCAGATGCACGAAGAAATCAGGCAACTGAAACAAGAGTATCAAGCGCGCATCGATGCGCTCGAAAAACGCCTCGAAGTGGCGGAAGCCAACAGCGCCCATGCGGCGGCCGCCGCGGCTGCTCCCGTCGCTCCCGCCGCCGTGGCGACGGTGACGGCTTCGCCCGCGCCAACGCCACCCGCGACACCGGTCGCGGCCAACGCATTCAATCCGAAAATCGCGCTCATCCTGGGCGGCACCTACGCGAACCTGTCGCAAGACCCGGACAAGTACCGGCTGCAGGGGTTCGTGCCGAGCGGCAGCGAAACCGGACCCGGCCAGCGCGGCCTGAACCTGGGCGAATCGGAGCTGACGATGAGCGCGAACATCGACCCGCAATTCGCGGGCCAACTGACGTTTTCGCTGCAACCGGACGATACGGTGAGCATCGAGGAAGCGTTTTTCCAGACCAAGGCCTTGTCGAACGGCCTCAATCTGAAAGCGGGCCGTTTCCTGTCGTCGATCGGCTATCTCAACAGCCAGCATGCGCACGCCTGGGATTTCGTCGACGCGCCGCTGGCGTACCAGGCATTCCTCGGCGGCCAGTACAAGCCGGACGGCGCGCAGCTGACCTGGCTGGCGCCGACCGACCGCTTCCTGGAACTCGGCGCCGAGGCCGGCCGCGGCGCCAGCTTCCCGGGCAATGAGCGCGACAAGAACGGGGTCGGCTCGCTGTCCTTGTTCGCGCATGTGGGCGACGACATCGGCGACAGCGGCAGCTGGCTGGGCGGCCTGTCCTACCTGCACAGCGGCGCCGACCACCGCGCCTACGCCGACGTCGACCACACCGGCACCGGCGTCACCGATGCGTTCACCGGGCATGACGACATCTGGATACTCGATGGCGTCTACAAGTGGGCGCCGCACGGGAATGCGACCCGGACCAATTTCAAGCTGCAGGGAGAATACTTCCGGCGCCGCGAGAACGGCACGCTCGCCTACGACACCGCGAGCCAGTCGCTCGGCAGTGCCAGCGGCGCGTATGCGTCCGCGCAATCGGGCTGGTACTTGCAAGGGATCTACCAATTCCAGCCGATGTGGCGCGTCGGCCTGCGCTACGACAAGCTGTACTCGGGCACGCCCGATATCGGGCTGGTCGGCAGCGGCGCATTGAGCCGCGCCGATTTCCCGCGCCTGGGCGCTTACGATCCTTCACGCAGCACCATCATGCTCGACTACTCGCCGTCGGAATTCAGCCGTTTCCGCCTGCAGTTCGCGCGCGACCGCTCGCGTCCCGATGCGATCGACAACCAGGTGTACCTGCAATACATCATGAGCCTCGGCACCCATGGCGCCCACACATTCTAGGAGCTTGCAATGAAGAAAACACTCATCGTGCTGGGCGGCCTGGCCGCCGCCCTGGCCACCCTGACCGCGCTGCCGGCGCAGGCCCGGGTCAACGTCCTGGGTTGCGAGCCGGAATGGGCGGCGCTCGCCACCGAGATCGGCGGCGACAAGGTGCATGCCAGCAGCGCGACTACCGCGCAGCAGGACCCGCACCATGTGCAGGCGCGTCCCAGCCTGATCGCCCGCGCGCGCAATGCCGACATGCTGGTGTGCACCGGGCTGGAGCTGGAGATCGGCTGGCTGCCGATCCTGCTGCAACAGTCCAGCAATCCGAAAATCGCCCCCGGCCAGCCCGGCTACCTGGATGCCGGCCGGCTGGTGCCGCGGCTGGAAGTGCCGGCTCGCCTCGACCGGAGCGACGGCGACGTGCACGCGGAGGGCAACCCGCATATCCAGACCGATCCGCGCAATATCGCGAAGGTCGCGGCCGCGCTGGCGCAACGGCTGGCCCAGGTGGATCCGGCCGACGCCGGCTATTACCAGTCGCGTTACCAGGATTTTTCGAAGCGCTGGAACGCGGCGATACAAAAATGGGAACAGCAGGCGGCGCCGCTGAAGGGAGTGGCCGTGGTCGAGCATCACAAGAACATGGAGTACCTGCTGAACTGGCTCGGCATGCGTGCGGTCGGCACGCTGGAACCGAAGCCGGGAGTGGAGCCGAGCGCGGCGCACCTGGCGGAACTGGTCGCGCAATTGCAGAGGCAGCCGGCAAAAATGGTGTTGCGTGCCAGCTACCAGGATGAACGCGCGTCGCAGTGGCTGGCCGCGCATGCGCACATTCCTGCAGTGATGCTGCCGTTCACGGTGGGCGGCGACGACCGGGCCGACAACCTGTTCAGCCTGTTCGACGACACGATCCAACGCTTGCTGGCGGCCGAGAAATGACGCTCGACGCACTCGACCTTTCCATCGTCGCGCCGGCGTTCGCGGCCGGGCTGCTGGTGCTGGTCACGCATGTGCCGCTCGGCGCCCAGGTGCTCAAGCGCGGCATCGTGTTCATCGACCTGGCGATCGCCCAGATCGCCGCGCTCGGCGTGATCGTCGCCGGCATGGCCGATCTCGACCAGGGGTGGGTGGTGCAACTGGCGGCCGGCGCGGCGGCAGTGCTCGGCGCCTTGCTGCTGATCTGGACCGAAAGGCGCTGGCCCGAGGTGCAGGAGGCACTGATCGGCGTGTGCTTCGTGCTGGCCGCGACCGGCAGCCTGCTGCTGCTCGCCCACAATCCGCACGGTGGCGAACACCTGCGCGATTTGCTGGCCGGGCAGATCCTGTGGGTGCGCTACGACCAGTTGCCGGTGCCGGCGCTCGGCACCGCGCTCATCTCGCTGGTGATCTTTGCGTTCCGCAACCGTCATAGCCGTCTCGCGTTCTACCTGCCGTTTGCGCTGGCGGTGACGATCTCGGTGCAACTGGTGGGCGTGTACCTGGTATTCGCCAGCCTGATCGTCCCCGGGCTCGCGGTGCGCAATTATGCGGCGCCGAAGCGGCTGCCTTTGTCGTATGCGCTGGGAGTGGCGGGCTATGCGGCCGGGCTGTTGCTGTCGACGGTGTTCGACCTGCCGTCGGGCGCGCTGATCGTCTGGTGCCTGGCGTTGCTGGCGGTCGCGCTGTATGCGGCCGGTCCGGCACCGCAGCGCTTATAGATTCGGGAAGAGGCGTCAAGAGACGCCAGGAAGTGGAAGCCGGCTCCCGTTGCGGGAGCCGGCATATTGCTTGTTTTACTTCATCCAGAGACGGATCGAATCCCAGGCGCGGCCGAAGATGCTGGCCTGGTTCACCTGTTCCAGCGCGACTACCGGCAGTTCGCTCAGCGGCTTGTCGTCGACCATCAGCTTCAGCGTGCCGATCTGGCTGTTCTTCTGGATCGGCGCGATCAGCGGCGCCTTGCTGACCAGCACCGGCTTGATCTTGCCGGCCACGCCCTTGGGCACGGTCACGTAGATATCCTGCGTGAAGCCGACCTTCACCTGGTTTTGCGAACCTTTCCAGACCGCCGGGGTTTCCACCGCCTGGTTTTTCGCGTACAGCTTGACGGTGTCGAAATTCTGGAAACCCCAGTTCAGCAGCTTCAGGCTTTCCTGCGTGCGCATCTGGTCGGACACGGTACCGATCACGACCGAGATCAGGCGACGTTCGCCGGCGTCGCCATTGGGCCGGTGCGCAGTGGCGATCAGGCAATAGCCGGCGCTTGACGTGTGCCCGGTTTTCAGGCCGTCCACCGACGGGTCGATCCACAGCAGGCGATTGCGGTTCGGCTGGCGGATCTTGTTATAGGTGAATTCCTTGACCGAATAGATCTTGTAGTCTTCCGGATGATCCATGATCACATGGTCGGCCAGCGTCGCGAGATCGCGCGCGGTCGAATAGTTGCCGGGGTCAGGCAAGCCGTGCGCGTTAGCGAAATGCGTATTCTTCAGGCCCATGCGTTCCGCTTCGCGGTTCATCAGGGTGACGAACGAATCCTCGGTGCCGGCAACCGCTTCCGACAGTGCCACCGCCGCGTCATTGCCGGACTGCACGATCAGGCCGTAAAGCAGATCCCTGACCTTGACCTGGGTGTTCGGCTCGATGAACATCTTCGAGCTTTCCCGATCGACTTTCCAGGCATGCACTGAAACGTTCACCGCCTGGTCCATCGACAGCCGCTTGTCCTTGATCGCCGACGACACCACGTAGGCAGTCATCAGTTTTGCCAGCGAAGCCGGCTCGATCCGGGTATCGGCGTCATGCGAGGCCAGCACCTGGCCGCTGGTGGCGTCGAGCAACAGCCAGGATTTGGCGTCGATGGTGGGAGCGGGAACCGCTTGCGCGAATGCAAACGAAATGGAAAGGACGTAGACGGCACAGGCCGCGAGCAGTTTTTTCATGAACGGTAAATATAGATGAGGTCCGGCGCCGGGGCCGGCAGGTGACGAGAAGCAACGGTCTGCAAATTATAGGCCGCTGCTTGCCGCGATTCAAATGCCTTCTCGCGAGCGTTACAAATGAATGACAAGCAGAACGTTCGCTCCCTCTCCCCGGCCCCGCTCCGCGCCCCACGGTTCGGCTTGCAAGCCGAACCGGCTTCGGCAGCGCGAACCGATGGTTCGTGCAACCCTGCCTTTGCCCCGCAAGCGGGAGAGGGTGAGAACGGATGTCATTCATTATCATGAATGACACGGATTAAGGGTGGTGCCAGGTTTCGACCACGAAATTCTTGATATGTTGCAACTTGCGGTGAAAAAAATGATCGGCGCCCGTCACTACCACCACCGGCAAGTCTTGCGGGCGCGCCCATTCGAACACGTCGGCCAGCGGAATCGTTTCGTCCAACTCGCCGTGGATCAGCAGCGTGTTCGCGGGCACTTCCGGCATCGCCCACTTGCCGGCCGCGGTGCCGACCAGCACCAGCCGCTCGGCCGGGGTGCCGGCAGCGATCAGGCGGCGCTGCAGATGCGCCTGCACGAAGGTGCCGAAGGAAAATCCGCCGAGCGCGACCGGCAGGCCCGGATACTGCTGTTGCATATGCGACAGCAACAGTGCCATGTCATCGGTTTCGCCGCGGCCGGCGTCGTGCTCGCCTTCGGACTGGCCGACGCCGCGGAAATTCATCCGTACCGTCGCATGGCCGAGCGTGACGAATGCGCGCGCCAGCGTCTGCGCCACCTTGTTGTCCATGCTGCCGCCGTACAGCGGATGCGGATGGGCGACCAGCGCCAGGCCGCGCGGCGCGCCGTCCGGCAGGTCGAGCGCGCATTCGAGCGCGCCGGCCGCGCCGCGGATCGAGAAGCGTTGGGTATGGGCGTTCATATCTTCAGACGCTCCACTACCTTGCCGCTGACCAGATGCTGGTCGACGATCTCGTCGATATCGTGTTCGTCCACGTAGGTGTACCACGTGCCTTCCGGGTAGACCACGACCACCGGTCCTTCCTCGCAGCGGTCGAGGCAGCCGGCCTTGTTGATGCGGACCTTGCCCTGGCCGTTCAGGTTGAGTTGCTTGATGCGCTTCTTCGCATGCTCCTGCGCGGCCTGCGCTCCCTTGTCGGCGCAGCAGGGGCGGCCCTCGTCGCGCTGGTTCAGGCAGAAGAAGACGTGATGCTTGTAATACTGCTTGTCGGACATATAAGAAGGACTCCGTCAAAACCGGAATGATACCCCTATCGACTGCGGTGCATCGGGTGCAGCAGGAACCAGAGCGCGAAGAACGGCCAGCACAGCGAAAGGAAATGGGCGGCGCCATTGAAGTTGATGAATTTCCCCTGCATCCACGCCTGCAGCGTCGCGCTGAAATAGGGATTGACCGGTGCCAGGTTGACGGCCGCGAAACCGATCAGCAGGCAGACCGCCGCGATGCGCCGCTGCGCGGCCGGCGGCGCATAGGCGAGGCCGCCGACCATCAGGGTGCCGAGCAGCAGGCCGCCGCGCGCTCCCGGCGTCAGCCAGCCGAACGCATTGTCGGGACCGAACGCCAGCGCCGCCGCCAGCGCCTTCACCGTGGCCGCCGCCGCCGCCAGTCCCAGCATCAGCAGGGCGCGCGGCGCGCGGCGCCGCACCGTGCACGACAGCATCAGCAGCGCGCCGGTCAGGCCGCAGGCGGCAATCACGCTTTCCGCGAGCCAGTAATCCTGCACGTCGAACAGCCGGTCGTGCCGCAGCAGCGCGGCCAGGTCGACCGGATGGTCCAGCAACTGCGACGACCAGTCCGACAGCAGCGGCAGCAGATGGCCGAGGCCGAGCAGGTAACCCTGCGGATAGATCTGCGCGAGCGGCCACAGGCCGACCATGATCAAGCCGCGGCCGGCATCCGGGATGAACCAGGTGCGGCGCCATTGCAGCAGGCGGCCCTGTTCGAAGAAGGTCCGGCGCAGCAGCAATCCGGCGAGCGCGCCGAGCAGGGTGCCGCCGACATTGGTGAGCAGGTCGAGGTTGGACGATACGCGGTTCGGCAGGAAGGTCTGGATCGCTTCCATCGCGCCCGACAGCAGCCCGCCGGCCAGCAGCGCCAGCAACGCGGCGGGAACGCCGCGCACCGCCGGATAGAGCGCGAATACCGCCAGCATTCCGAGCGGCAGGTAGCCGACTACGTTGGTGGCAACGTCGAAGCCGGTCCAATAGTGCGGCAGCGGCGCCAGCAGGAAGCTCCAGAACGGCAGCCCCATGTCGCGCCATTGCGAGAACGGATACAGGCTGGCATAGCTGATCAGGACCGCATACATCAGCAGCCCGACACGCGCGAAGGTGGAGGCGTGCGGGTCGGCCGCCGGCGTGGTTGCGCCGACTTCCGCGGGCGGTTCCTTGTCAGGCATGGTCGTGCACCAGCGGCCTCACTTCAGCGGCTGCGTCGCCAGCCACCGGATGAGGGCGTCGATCGCCGTATCGCTGGCCATGGCCAGTGCGCGTGCGCCGCCGGCGGCATCGGCGCCGGCGGCGGGTACGCTGCTGTCCACCGATTTCTGGGCGATCAGCGTGCGTCCCTTGAACAGCGAGGCGCGTACCGAGATGCGGCCGCGGCTGTGCTGCGGCGCGTCGAAGTCCTGCGTGAAATCATCCATTTCGATATCCAGCACCGGCACCCCGCTGGCGCCGTCGGCCGCCGGCAGCGCGACGCCGCCTGCCTGCGCAATGCGCGCCTTGAGCCGCTGCGCGAACAGTTGCGACGGTGGCATCGTCCAGCGGCTCTGCGCGTACGGCCGCGGCTGCTGCTTGTCGGCATAGCTGAGCCGGTAATACATCAGCGGGCGGTCCAGCCAGGTCGGCGTCTCGACCTCGGCGATGCTGATCGGCGGCAGAGCCGGCAGCGGGTTGGTTGCCGCCGGCGGGGGCAGCGGGCCCAGGTCGAACAGTGTCAGCGCTCTGTGGCTGGGTATGCCGACGCAGGCCGTCAGCAGCAGCGCGAGCAGGATCGGCAGTATTCTTTTCATTCGCATATCCTTATTCCGAGTCATCGAAGCCGGGTTCGCCCGGGCCCGGCGTCATCCTGGGCGAGCCGAACAGCAGGCTTTGCGGGCGCTCGTTCAGGTTCTCCAGCGTGCGGTTGAGCGAGCGTATCGTGGTGCGCGCGTCGTTCGCCAGCGGCAGCGTCTGATGCTGCAGCTTGTTGGCAACCGCTCCCACCTGGTCGGCCGCGTCGCCGATCCGGTCGAGCGCGCCGTTCGGCGCCTGCAGCTTGGCCGACATCGCGCCCAGACTGTCGGCCAGGGAACCCGCCGCGCGCGACAAGCGGTCGATTTCGCCCAGCGTGTGCTGCGCCTGGTCGGCCAGCGCCGGCATCTTCGCCAGCGTCGGTTGCAGCTGGCGCGGGATCGCGGCCACTTCGGAAGCGGCATTGCTGACGTTGTCGAACGCGGCCAGTATTGCCTTCTGGTTGGCCGGCTCCAGCAGGCGGTTCAGGCGCAGCGTCACCTGTTCGGTCTGCTCCAGGATCGCCAGCCCGCGATTCTGCAACTGATCGAACACGCTGGGCCGCATCGCGATGCGCGCCGGATTCTGTTCCGAGCTGGGCAGCAGCGTCGGCTGGCTGCCGTCATCGTCGAGTTCCACGTAGGCGATGCCGGTCACGCCCTGGTAGCCGAGCGTGGCATAGGTGGAGCGCGTGACCGGCGTGTCCGGCCGCACCTGGATCCGCACCAGCAGCTGGCCGGGCTGTTGCGGATCGAAGCGGATATCGTCGACCTTGCCGACATCGAGGCCGCGGTAACGCACCGCTGCCTGCGTGTTGAGGCCGGGGATCGAGAGCTTGGTCGCGATCTGGTACGGCACCCATTGGGTGCGGTCGCGGTTGAGCCAGAGGCCGATGTAGATCGCGGCCGCCAGCAGCGCCAGCGTGAACAGCCCGGCCAGCAGCGCATGCGATTTATTTTCCATGTCGATTTTCCATCTCGGTTTCCATCTGTAGTGCCTGCAGCGCGCGTTGTCCGCGCTCGCCCAGGAAAAAGCGCTGCACGAACGGATCCGGCAGCCCGACGATCTGCTGCGGCGTGCCGGCCGCAATCACGTGCTTGTCGGCCAGCACCGCGATCCGGCTCGACAGCGCGAACAGCGTGTCGAGGTCGTGCGTGACCATCACCACGGTCAGCCGCATCTGCCGGTGCAGATCGCGGATCAGCGCGACGAAGCTTTCCGACAGGTCGGGATCGAGCCCGGCAGTAGGCTCGTCCAGGAACAGCAATTCCGGTTCAAGCGCCAGCGCGCGCGCCAGCGCCACCCGCTTGATCATGCCGCCCGACAGGTCGGCCGGCATCTTCAGCGCCTGCTCCGGGCCGATGCCGACCATGTCCAGTTTCAGCAGCGCGGCATCGCGGATCAGTTGTTCCGGCAGCGTGCGCAGTTCGCGCATCGGCTGCGCGACGTTATCGAATGCGCTCAGCGCGGAAAACAGCGCACCGTGCTGGAACAGCATGCCCCAGCGCGCACGGATGTTCTGCAGCCGCTGCGTGCGCTCGCCGCCGGCCTGCGCGATATCTTCGCCGAACACTTCGACGCGGCCGCGCGCCGGGCGCTCCAGTCCCAGCATCTGGCGCAGCAGCGTGGTCTTGCCGGAACCCGAGCCGCCCACCAGCGACAGGATCTCGCCCTGTTCCACCTGCAGGTTCAGATCCTGGTGGACCACGTAGTCGCCGAAGCGCGTCCACAGGTTTTCGATGCGGATGATCGGTGGCGGCATCGCTAAAATCCCACGCCCGTGAAGACGATCGCGAACACTGCGTCGGCCACGATCACGCAGGTGATCGCGGTCACCACCGACAGCGTCGTGCCGCGTCCCAGGCTTTCCGTGTCGGGTTCGATGCGCAGGCCGAAATGGCAGGCCACCAGCGCGATCAGGCTGCCGAACACGACGCCCTTGCCGAGGCCTATCCAGTAGTTGGCGAGCGGTACCGCGTCCGGCAACTGCTGCACGAAATAGATGGCCGACAGGCCGAGTTCCAGTTGGGCGGCTGCCATCCCGCCGAGCAGCGCGATCGCGTCGGTCCATATCACCAGCAGGGGCATCGCCACCGCCAGCGCCAGCACGCGCGGCAGGATCAGGCGGAAACCATGCGGCATGCCCATCACCAGCATCGCGTCCAGTTCCTCGGTGACGCGAATCACGCCGAGCTGGGCGGTGATCGCCGAGCCGGAGCGGCCGGCCACCAGGATCGCGGCCAGCAGCGGCCCCAGTTCGCGCACCACGCTCATGCCGAGGATGTTGACCAGGTAGATGTCGCCGCCGAAGGTATGCAATTGCTGCGCCGAAAGGTAGGACAGCACCACGCCGATCAGGAATCCGACCAGCGCAGTGATGCCCAGCGCCTGGTAGCCGATGTGGAAGATGTTGGCGGAAATTTCCTTCCACGGTCCGCGCAGCGGGCGCGCGGCAAAGCGTCCGAGATCGAGCACGAGCTGGCCGATCAGTGTGATGAAGCCGTTCAGGTGCCCGCCCGCCTGATGCAGTGCGCGCCCCAGCGCGAGCAGGCCGAAGCGGCGCGCCGGGGCCGCCTGCGGCAGCGCCAGCGGGCCGGCCTGTTCGAGGCGACGGAAGATTGTTTCCTGATAGCCCGCCAGCTGCAATTGCGCCGGCCGCCGGCGGCCCCAGGTATTCCACAGGAATTGGGCGCCGATATGGTCGAGCCCGTCGATCCGCCGCAGGTCCCAGGCGGGGTGCCGGCCGGCGGGCAGCCGCCGCAGCTGCGCATCGAGGCCGGCGATCACGCCGGAACGGGCCAGCGCGTGGACTCGCCAGCAGCCGCTGGCGGACACGGAAAGTTGTGGATCCTCGGCAATCGCTAGGGCGGGCACGGGTTGGTCTGGCATCCCGCCAGTTTAACGCACGGCACGTCGCTACAGCGAGCCGCCGCAATCGACGTTGCCCAGCAACGCTGCCCGGCGCGCTTGCGCTGCGGACAGCCTTCCACCGTTACAATGGTCGGCATGACAAAGATGCTTACCGATGCGGGGATTGCCGCATTGTGCCGCGGCGCCGCAGCCGCGGTCGATATCCGGGTGGTCGAGGAAACCGGCTCGACCAACGCCGACTTGCTGGCCGCGCTCGACCGGCTGGCGCGGCCGACGCTGCTGATTGCGCGCACGCAGACGGCCGGGCGCGGCCGCGCCGGCCGCAGCTGGCATTCCGCGCCCGGCAAATCGCTGACGTTTTCGCTGGCCTGGAAGTTCGCGGCGCCGTTGCAGGCGCTGGTCGGACTGCCGCTCGCGGTCGGCGTCGCACTGGCCGAGGCGCTCGCGATGTTCGACCTCCGCACCCGCCTGAAGTGGCCGAACGATGTGCTGTACGAAGGACGCAAGCTGGCCGGTATCCTGATCGAGAGCGCCAGCGCCGGCCCCGATCCGCGCGCGGCCAGCTGGGCGGTGATCGGCATCGGTATCAACATGGCGGCGGGTGACGAACTGAGCGCCCGGATAGGGCAGCCGGTGGCCGCGGTGCCGTGGCTGGCCGAGCTCGACCAGGATGTCCTGATGGCGACCGTGCTGAATGCGCTGGCGCAGGCGATGGAGGAATTCGAGCAGCACCGGCTGACTGCGTTCGTGCCGCGCTGGAATGCATTGCATGCGTATGCGGGCCGCCCGGTCGCGATACTCGACAACGGACGGGCGACGCAGCGCGGCGTCGCGGTCGGCGTCGACGAGATCGGCCGCTTCCTGCTCGACACCGAGCGCGGCCGGATCGCGGTGATGGCCGGCGACGTTTCGCTGCGGCCGGTGACGGAGGAATAGGCGATGCTGTTGCTGATCGATGCCGGCAATACGAAGGTCAAATGGGCGCTGGTGCCGGCTGCGGTGCATGACCCCGCGACGCTCGGGCAGTGGAGCGCCAGCGGCGCGGTCGAGCACACGCGCATCGGCGAACTGGTGGAACTCTGGCGCAGCTATCCGATCGGCCGCGTGTTGCTGTCCAACGTGGCCGGCGGCGCGGTGCGCGAGGCGCTGGAGCAGGCGCTGGCCGCGACGCTGGGGCTGCAGCCGGTGCCGGTCGACTGGTTCGCGTCGGTGGCGGAACTGGCCGGCGTGCGCAACGGTTATCGCAATCCGGCGCAACTCGGCTGCGACCGGTTTGCGGCGCTGATCGGCGCTCGCGCACTGTACCCGGGGCAGGCGCTGGTGGTCGCCAACTGCGGCACTGCGACCACGGTCGATGCGCTGGACGCCGACGGAGTTTTCGCCGGCGGCATGATCCTGCCGGGATTGGGATTGATGGCAGCCGCGCTCGCCACCAATACCGCGCAATTGCCGGCCGTGGCCGACTGGCTCGACAGCCTGGACGCGATCGGTCCGTTTGCCGACCACACCGAGGCCGCGATAGCCAGCGGCTGCCTGGCCGCGCAGGTGGGCGCGATCGAGCGCGCGCTGGCGGCGCAGCGCCGGCGCCACGGGGATACGGTACGATGCGTGCTGTCCGGCGGCGCGGCCGGCGCGATCGCGCGCCATCTTTCGTCGCCGCCGCAACTGGTCGACAATCTGGTGCTGATCGGCCTGCATACCGTCGTGCTCACATCATGCTGAAATTCTTTTTCTGGCTCCTGCTGCTGGCGAATGCCGCCCTGTTCGCGTATCAGCGCGGCGTATTCGGACATCCGCCGTCGGGTACGCACGAACCGGGGCGGGCGGCGCGCCAATTGAACCCGGAGCGGATTCATCTGATTCCGCCGCCGGCTCCGGGTGCCGAGGCTGCACCGGCGCCGGCACAGCCAACGCCGCAACCGGCGCCGCCAGCTCAGCCGGCCGCGGCAGTCGCGCCGGCCATGGTTCCGGTTT
>CBIHOK010000018.1:0-33043 GCA_966211575.1 uncultured Noviherbaspirillum sp. | reverse complement strand
CGCCGCCCTCACCCATTCGGCGCCCGACATGCGGCGCGAGCTGCTGTTCGACCTGGCCAGCAATGAAGGGATTCGGGTCTAGCCGCTGGAAAAGAGCGACTCCATCGAGCTGGCGCCGCCCAATGGCCTGATGCCGATACTCGAAGCCAGCGTCAAGGGCCGGCTGGGCGCCGATACCAAGTTTGCCGACAAGGTCAACGACGTCGCCGGTTTCTGGGTCAGCTTCAAGATCGACGGCGACGAGTACTGGCTGCGGCTGGACCGGGAACGGCTGGAACGCGTATCGAATGCGCAATGGCTGGGCTGGGCCACCGTCACGCTGGCTTTGGCGCTGCTTGGCGCGGTGGTGATCTCCCGCCTGATCAACCAGCCGCTGGCGCGCCTGACCGCGGCCACCCGGCTGATTGCCAACGGCCAGAGGCCGCGACCGCTGCCGGAAAAGGGACCGGCCGAGATCCGCGACGCGAACCGCAGCTTCAACCAGATGGTGGCCGATCTGGAACGGGTGGAATCCGACCGCGCGGTGATCCTGGCGGGAATTTCGCACGACTTGCGCACGCCGCTGGCACGCATGCAGCTGGAAGTCGAAATGGCGCAGCTGGACGACGCCGCGCGCAGCGGCATCCAGTCCGATCTGGCGCAGATGGATGCGATCATCGCGCAGTTCCTCGAATACGCGCGGCCGGACGAAGGAGTCGAGAGAGAAGCGGTCGACCTGGCCGGATTGTTGAGCGAGAGTGCCGGCGAAGCCGAGCGCCTGCCGGATGTCAGGGTGAAAACCGAAATATCGGACCGGGTCAAGGTGCTTGGCAACCCCACCGACCTGAAGCGGCTGGTGGGCAACCTGGTCGAAAACGCGCGCCGCTACGGCAAGACGCCGCTGACCGAAACCGCCGAGATCGAACTGCGCTGTCGAGCCGACGGCCATGAAGCGATCGTCGAGATTGCCGATAATGGCCCCGGGGTGCCGGAGGACGACCTGGAGCGCCTTTCCCGTCCGTTCACCCGGCTCGATGCCGCTCGCAGCCAGGCCAACGGCGCCGGACTGGGACTGGCGATCGTCGAACGCATCGTGAAGCGCCACCACGGATCACTGCGCCTGGCGAACCGCAGCACCGGCGGCCTGCGCATCACGATTTCGCTGCCGCTGGCCGGAGGACGCGCCTGATCCGCGGGCGCCGCCGCTGCGTCAGTCCAGGTCTTTCAACAACGCGCTGAGCGTTTCCTGCGGCAGTTCCTCCAGGTGCACCGGATAGTTCGGGTGATCGCAGCCGATCATCATCTGGGCGCCACCCTTCAGCGCATCCTTCATCGCCTGGGTGAGTTCGAAGCGCACGAAATGCACCGCGGACGTCTTTTCCTCGTTCTCGCGATCGAGATCCTCGTCGGCGATCGCATAGACCCGCGGCTGCCCCTCGATCTGGATGAACAGCCGGTCTTCGACGCCGATCAGCTTCGCCAGCGCGGTCTTGCGCTCGGCCTGGTTCGCGTATTCGATCAGCATCGTCGCCTTGAAGTTGCTGCCGTCCGGGACCAGCGGCGCATACGCTTCCAGTTCCGAACGGATTCCCTCTTCCTCGAAAATCTTTTCGATCCGGAGCATTTCCTGCACCTGGTAGCGTATCGTCTTCTCGTCCTCGAACAACAGCGTCAGGTGGTTACCCAGGCGTACGCTGCGTGTCTTCTTATGTTCGATGATCTCGGCGCGCAGCGCGGGCCGCGCCTTTGCATACGCTTCGAGTGTCATCAGGCTTTCGCGGGTCAGCGTCATGATCAATTCTCGTTCCTGCTTTCAGTCTTCATCGTGTTCGTCGGAAATTTCACCCGTGGAGAACAGCGCCTCGCGCAATTCATGGTCCATTTTCGGATCGCGCCGGCGTATCCATTCCAGCACCATTGCCGCATGCTCCTTCTCTTCATCGCGGTTGTGCTGCAGTATCCGCTTCAACTCCGGATCGGCGGCGGCGTCAATGCGTTGGTTGTACCAGTCCACTGCCTCCAGTTCTTCCATCAGCGAGACGATCGCGCGATGCATGTCCTTGGTTTCGGTCGAAAGTTTTTCCTCCGACTCATGAAAGCCTTCACTCGCCATGTTTTCTCCTAGTGAGAATGCTTAGATTCCATACGCTTTCCGCAGCAACGCCAGCGGATGCGCCATTTCAGCCCTCTTCAGACCGGCCTCTTCCATGCCTTGTTCGATATGGTGCCCCGCCAGTTGGCAATCCGACGAGATGTAATCGGGTTCGCTGTTCGCCATCGCCTTGAACACCGGCTTGCCGATCTTCATCGCGGTCGCGTGGAATTCCTTCTTCACCCCGAAAGTGCCGGCGTGCCCGGAGCAGCGCTCGACCACGCTGAGCGTGGTGTCGGGTACCAGTTGCAGTGTCTCGGCGGTTTTCTTGCCGACATTCTGCACGCGGGAATGGCAAGGCACGTGATAGGAAACCTTGCCCAGCGGTTCCTTGAAATCCTTCTTCAGCAGACCATCCCGGTTGCGCGACATGAAGTATTCGAACGGATCCCACATCGCATCCTTGACCAATTGCGTCTCTTCGTCATTGGGAAACATCAAGGGCAGTTCCTGCTTGTACATCAGGGTGCAGGACGGGATCGGCGTCAGGATCGCGTAGCCGGCCCGGGCAAGCTTTGCCAGCTGGGGAATATTGATGTTCTTTTTCTGTTCGACACCCGCCAGGTCGCCCTGCTCCAGCTTCGGCATCCCGCAACACGCTTCCTTCTCGACCAGCACGTAGGGAATCTCATTGTGGTCAAGAATCGCGAGCAGATCGTGGCCAATGCCGGGCTCGTTGTAGTTCACGTAGCAGGTCGAGTAGATCGCGACCTTGCCGGGGGTCAAGGCGCCATCCCTGACCGGATGCGCAGCCGAATCGGGAGCTCCCGAGCGGAACTTGCGGGAGGCGAATTCCGGCAGCCACGCATCCTTGTCGACACCCATCAGGTTTTCCATCATGCCGCGCGCCGCCTTGGTCCGGTTCACCGCATTGACCGCCTGCGTCACGATCGGAATCCCGGCGAACTTGCCGAGGCCGTCGGTGTTGGACAGGAACTTGTCGCGCGCGCCGACCTCGCCCTTACGGTATTTCACCGCCTTGGCGCGCAGCATCAGGTGCGGAAAATCCAGGTTCCACGGATGCGGCGGCGTGTACGGGCACTTGGTCATGTAGCAGACGTCGCACAGGTAGCATTGGTCGACGACCTTCCAGTAATCCTTCTTGTCGACGCCGTCCACTTCCATCGTCGACGATTCGTCGACCAGGTCGAACAAGGTAGGAAAGGATCCGCACAGCGATACGCAGCGGCGGCAGCCGTGGCAGATGTCGAACACCCGCTCCAGTTCCTTGTTGAGCGACTCCTCGTTGTAGAAATCCGCGCTCTTCCAGTCGAGCGGATGGCGGGTTGGCGCTTCGAGATTGCCTTCGCGATTGGACATGGTCTTACCGATGGGAATTGAGGACTTGCGAACGCTCATGGCAGACGCCATGGCAATGAACTGGAACAGGAGGGCACCATCTGGCTGCGTTGAGGGCGCCCTCCTGTTCCCTCCCCTCCGCAATTGCGGAAGGGGGCGGGAACAACTGCGCCGATATCAGTCGACCAGTTGATCCAGAGCCTTCTGGTAACGATTGGCGTGCGAACGCTCGGCTTTGGCCAGCGTTTCGAACCAGTCGGCGATCTCGTCGAAACCTTCTTCGCGCGCAGTCTTCGCCATGCCCGGATACATGTCGGTGTATTCGTGCGTTTCGCCGGCAACAGCCGCCTGCAGGTTCTGGCGGGAAGAGCCGATCGGCAGTCCGGTGGCCGGGTCGCCTACCGCTTCCAGGTATTCGAGATGGCCATGGGCGTGACCGGTTTCGCCTTCCGCGGTCGAACGGAACAGGGCCGCAACGTCGTTCTGGCCTTCAACGTCCGCCTTGTTTGCGAAGTACAGGTAGCGGCGGTTCGCCTGTGATTCGCCCGCGAACGCTTCCTTCAGATTGGCTTCCGTCTTGGAGCCTTTGAGGTTTGCCATGTAAATCTCCTAGTTGTTGTCACTCGGTAAAACTGTTTGCGGTCGCAACCGCCTTGGAACGCGCATGGCGTCCCGACAAAATCTGAAGCATGAACCCAGATTTCCGACCGTATTGTGCTGCGCGCGGAGGCAAAGCTCAAATTGGCAATTTCAATTTGGAATATTGAGAAAAATAATTGAACATTCTTCAAACACAGATTATTCCTATTGAAAATGCAATTGTCGGCAACATTGCTCCGATTGCGGAAGAGCTGGGAAGCGGGAAATCGGCGTAGGCAAGCGCGGCCAGGATCGGTTTGAACTTCGGGACTGCATATCAATCTATCAAGCCAGCGATTGATAAACATGGCACCCGGAGCAAGGCTGCCATTCCTACATCCGGAATGAGAACACCATGAACGCTTCCACTTCCGACGGCACTCCCGGAAAATCCGACACCCATCTGAAACCGGGCGACGAGGCGGCGCCCGGCACACCGGGTTCCGGCGAAGATATCTGCCCCGAGTGCAGCGGCACCGGCAAGAAGAACGGCGCCCCGTGTCCGGCCTGCGAGGGAACCGGACGTATCGTGCAAGGCATCGGCGGCGGCTGAAGCGCGCCGGTCCGACGCCGTCCTTGGGCGCTCAGCTGCGATAAATCAGCGTGACCGCTTCCGCCGCGATTCCCTCCGCGCGCCCCAGGAAGCCCAGCTTCTCGTTGGTTTTCGCCTTGATGTTCACCTGTTCCGGCGCCACCCCGAGATCATCCGCCACGTTCGCGATCATCCGCGCAATGTGCGGCGCCATCTTCGGCGCCTGCGCGATGATGGTCGCATCGACGTTCCCGACCGCATAGCCGGCGGCCGCCACGCGGGCGCGTGCTTCGCGCAGCAGGACACGCGAGTCGGCTCCGGCGAAGCGGGCGTCGGTATCGGGGAAATGGCGTCCGATGTCGCCCAGTCCGGCGGCGCCGAGCAAGGCATCGGTGATCGCATGCAGCAAGGCATCGGCATCGGAATGTCCGAGCAGGCCGGCCGCGTGCGGTATCTCGACGCCGCCGAGAATCAGCTTGCGCCCTGCAACCAATGCATGGCAGTCATAACCCTGACCGATACGAAATGACGGAAATGGCGGGTGGCTCACGGATTTCCTTTCAAATGCAGTTCAGCCAGAGCAAGATCATGCGGAAGCGTGACCTTGAAGTTGCGCGGACTCCCCTCGACCAGCCTGGGCCGCAGGCCCAGTGCCTCCACCGCGCCGGCTTCGTCGGTCACGTCGGCTGCACTCTGCAGAGCCCGCTGCAGCAAGCCGTAACGGAACATCTGCGGCGTCTGGGCCGCCCATAAGCCCGTGCGCGGCACCGTCGTCCCGACCCGCTGCTCCTGATCCGCGCGCTTCAAGGTATCGACCACCGGCAAGGCCAGCAGTCCGCCGACCGGATCCTGCTGCAGCGCCGTAGTCAGGCGTTCGATCAACTCGACGGTAAGGCCGGGCCGGGCCGCATCGTGCACCAGGACCCAGTCGTCGTCGCCCACCTGAGCGCGGATCGCGTGCAAGCCGTTCAACACCGATTGCTGGCGCGTCGCTCCTCCGCAATGCAATATCGTGACCCGGTTAGCGAGATGTTCGGCATCGGCCATTGCCTCGTCGATGTAGCCGTCGCCGGCGCTCACCACCACGAACACGTGCTCGATTTCAGGCGACGACGCAAAGGTATCGAGCACATGCAGCAGCATCAGCTTGCCGGCCAGCGGCATGTATTGCTTCGGGCAAGCGGCGCCGACGCGAGCGCCGACGCCGGCGGCGGGAATCAGGGCAAAACGACGGATGGACATCATGCAAAGCGGTCTGCAGCCGCTCCCGCAAGCGGGCTGCGGCAAGGGGCTTGGTTTATAATCGTCCGATATTTTCTCATAGTCAAAGTGCGCCGGAACGCCTGATCGTCCCCGCTTCCGGGTGTCGTTACTTGATGTCATTCGATCTCATAAAATCCCTCCCCAAACCCGGCAACCGTTTCGCGCTTCCCGCGCTGCACGGCTCGGCCGACGCTTACGTGCTGGCCGAGGCCGCGATCGCCCTGAAACAGCAGCAACGCATGCTGGCGGTGGTGGTGGCGAATGCCGCCGATGCGCAGCGCCTGCGCGCGGAGATTCCGTGGTTCGGCGCCGGCCGCGCCGAATTGCGCTGCCATCTGCTGCCCGACTGGGAAACCCTGCCCTACGACGCGTTTTCCCCGCACCAGGACCTGGTGTCGGAACGGCTGGCCACGCTGCACGAAGTCCAGGGCGGCCAGTGCGACGTGCTGATCGTTCCCGCCACCACCGCGCTGTTGCGAATGGCGCCGCCCTCGTTTCTCGCCGCCTATACCTTCTTTTTCAAGAAGGGGGAAACGCTCGATGAGGCACGCCTGAAGTCGCAGCTGACGCTGGCCGGCTATACGCATGTGACGCAAGTGATGTCGCCCGGCGAATATTCGGTACGCGGCGGCCTGATCGACCTGTTCCCGATGGGTTCCGCACTGCCGTACCGGATCGACCTGTTCGGCGACACCATCGAAACCATCCGCACCTTCGATGCCGACACCCAGCGCTCGCTGTATCCGGTGCAGGAAGTGCGCCTGCTGCCGGGCCGTGAATTCCCGATGGACGAAGCCGCGCGCACCGCGTTCCGCGGGCGCTGGCGCGAAGAGTTCGAAGGCGACCCGTCGCGCTCGCCGATCTACAAGGACATCGGCAACGGCATCGCGGCGGCCGGCATCGAGTATTACCTGCCGCTGTTCTTCGACGAAACCGCGACGCTGTTCCAGTACCTGCCGGACGACGCCAGCTTCGCGCTGGTCGGCGACATCGATGCGGCAATCAAGCGTTTCTGGAGCGATACGCAGTCGCGCTACAAATTCCTGAAGGCCGACCGCGAGCGGCCGCTATTGCCGCCGCAACGGCTGTTCCTGACCGACGAGGATTTTTTCACGCTCGCCAAGCCGTATGGCCGCTGGGTGATACAAGGCGGCGATGCGGCATCCGAACTGTCGGCGCCGATTCCCAACATCGCGGTGAACCGGCGAGTCGACGATCCGTTGGTGAACCTGCGCAGCTACCTGCTGCAAAGCGGAAAGCGCGTGCTGATCTGCGCCGAGTCTGGCGGCAGGCGCGAGACGCTGCAGCAGTATTTCAACGAATTTGACCTGCACCCGGCGCCATGCGACGGCTTTGCGGATTTCGTCTCTGCCGGCGATGCGCTGATGCTGGGCGTGGCGCCGCTGCATGCCGGTTTCGAATTGCCCAACAGTCTGGGCGGACTGGCCTTCATTACCGAAACCGAACTGTACGCGGGCTCCGGCCGGCGCGCCGGTCGCCGCAAGCAGGAAGGCGCGACCCAGGTCGAATCGATGGTGCGCGACCTGTCCGAACTCAAGATCGGCGACCCGGTCGTGCACGTGAATCACGGCATCGGCCGCTACCAGGGCCTGATCAGCATGGACTTGGGCGAAGGCGAGACCGAGTTCCTGCACCTCGAGTACGCGAAGGACACCAAGCTTTACGTGCCGGTGTCGCAGTTGCACGTGATATCGCGCTACTCGGGCGCCGCGCCGGAGGATGCGCCGCTGCATGCGCTCGGCTCCGGGCAATGGGAAAAGGCCAAGCGGAGGGCGGCGCAGCAGGTGCGCGACACCGCGGCCGAACTGCTGAACCTGTACGCGCGCCGTGCGGCGCGCCAAGGCCACGCATTCCAATACTCGGCACGCGACTATGAAACGTTCGCCGAAAGCTTCGGCTTCGAGGAAACACCGGACCAGAGCGCGGCGATCAATGCAGTGATCACCGATATGACCAGCGGCAAGCCGATGGACCGGCTGATCTGCGGCGACGTCGGTTTCGGCAAGACCGAAGTCGCGCTGCGCGCCGCCTTCGTTGCTGTAATGGGCGGCAAGCAGGTGGCATTGCTCGCGCCCACCACGCTGCTGGCGGAACAGCATGCGCAAACCTTCGCCGACCGCTTCGCCGACTGGCCGGTGAGAATCGCGGAATTGTCGCGCTTCCGCACCGGCAAGGAAGTCACCCAGGCGATCAAGGGCATCGCCGACGGCACCATCGACGTGGTGATCGGTACCCACAAGCTGCTGTCGAACGAAGTCAAGTTCTCCCGGCTCGGCCTGGTGATCATCGACGAGGAACACCGTTTCGGCGTGCGGCAGAAGGAGGCGCTGAAGGCCTTGCGGGCCGAAGTCGATGTGCTGACGCTGACCGCGACGCCCATCCCGCGCACGCTCGGCATGGCGCTGGAAGGCTTGCGCGACTTCTCGGTGATCGCCACCGCTCCCCAGAAGCGGCTGGCGATCAAGACCTTCGTGCGCAGCGAGGACGATTCGGTGATCCGCGAGGCCTGCCTGCGCGAACTGAAGCGCGGCGGCCAGGTGTACTTCCTGCACAATGAAGTCGAGACCATTCTGAACCGCAAGGCGATGCTGGAGGAACTGCTGCCCGAAGCGCGCATCGCGGTGGCGCACGGCCAGATGCACGAGCGCGAACTGGAAAAGGTGATGCGCGACTTCGTCGCGCAGCGCTTCAACATCCTGCTGTGCACGACCATCATCGAGACCGGCATCGATGTGCCGACCGCGAACACCATCATCATGCACCGCGCCGACAAGTTCGGCCTGGCCCAGTTGCACCAGTTGCGCGGCCGCGTCGGCCGTTCGCATCACCAGGCTTATGCGTACCTGCTGGTGCATGACGTACAGGGTCTGACCAGGCAGGCGCAGCGCCGGCTCGAAGCGATCCAGCAGATGGAGGAACTGGGCAGCGGCTTCTACCTGGCGATGCACGACCTGGAGATCCGCGGCGCCGGAGAAGTGCTGGGGGAAAACCAGTCGGGCGAGATGCTGGAAATCGGCTTCCAGTTGTATTCCGACATGCTCAACGAAGCAGTGCGTTCGCTGAAGAACGGCAAGGAGCCCGACCTGGCCGCGCCCTTGTCGAGCACGACCGAAATCAACCTGCACGTGCCGGCGCTGCTGCCGAACGATTATTGCGGCGACGTGCACGAACGGCTGTCGCTGTACAAGCGGCTGGCCCACTGCGCCACAGTCGGCGCGATCGACGAACTGCAGGAAGAGCTGATCGACCGCTTCGGCAAACTGCCCGACCCGGCGCGTGCGCTGATCGAAACGCATCGGCTGCGGATTGCGGCCATGCCGGCCGGGATCGTGAAAATCGACGCGCACGCGGAATCGGCGGTGCTGCAATTCCAGCCGAATCCGCCGATCGACGCGATGCGGATCATCGAACTGGTGCAGAAGAACCGGAACGTCAAGCTCAACGGCCAGGACAAGCTGCGCATCAACGCCGCGATGCCAGACCTGGCGGCGCGCGTGACCCAGGTCAAGGGCACGATACGTGCGCTGCTCGGCTGAGCTGCTCCATTGAATCCCCTATCCGAATCGAAAACGACAACAATGAATCTGATCCTGCAAGGACTGCATACCGACCGTCCCGCCATCGAACGTATCGCCGGCATCGCGGGCGCGCAGCGCATCGTGCCGCTGGCCGAGAATGTCTATCGCTGTGAAGGCGTGGATGAATCACCGGACCTGAAGGCCAGGGTTGCCGACAGCAGCTTCGCTGCCCATCTCGATGCCACATTCATCGAAGCCGGACGCCGGCTGGCCGATTTCGGCCTGGTGGCGATGGACATGGATTCGACCCTGATCACGATCGAATGCATCGACGAGATTGCCGACATGCAGGGCTTGAAGCCGCAGGTTGCCGAAATCACCGAGGCTGCGATGCGCGGCGAGATCGAGTTCCGCCAGAGCCTGACGCGCCGTGTCGCATTGCTGAAAGGCCTGGATGCCGGCGCGTTGCAACAGGTGTACGACGAACGCGTGCGGCTGTCGCCGGGCGCCGAGCGCATGCTGGACGCGGTGCGCGCGGCCGGTTTGAAGACCTTGCTGGTGTCGGGAGGTTTCACCTTCTTCACCGACCGCATCAAGCAAAGGCTCGGGCTCGATTACACGCATTCGAACCAGCTGGAAATTGTGGACGGCAAACTGACCGGACGCGTGCTCGGCGGCATCGTCGATGCCGATGAAAAGAAGGCAACGGTAGAGCGCGTGTGCGCGCAACTCGGCATGTCGACCCGGCGCGCGATCGTGATGGGCGACGGTGCGAACGATTTGAAGATGATGGGAATAGCGGGATTGTCGGTGGCGTTCCGCGCCAAGCCGGTTGTGCGTGCACAAGCCGACGTTGCCTTGAATTTTGTAGGCTTGGACGGCATCTTGCCTTTGTTCGACTGAAATGCGAGCGGCGATTGCCGCTGGAAACGACCGAGAGGAAGCCCCATGACACAGGAAATCATGTTCGACCCGGAATTGCAATCGGCCAAGAATCTGGCCTGGTGGCTCTACCTGGCGCATGCGGCCAGCTTTCTGTTTTCGCTCGGCGCGCTGTCCTGGATCCCGCTGATCGTCAACTTCATCAAGCGCGGCGATACTGCAGGCACCTTCGTATACACCCATCACAGCTGGCAGATACGCTCATTCCTGTGGTATTTGTTCTGGATGGTGATCGGCGGCGTGGCATTCGCCACCGTGATCGGCATTCCGCTCGCGTTCGCCATCTGGGCGCTGGCCTGGATATGGAAAGCCTACCGCCTGCTGCGCGGCTTCCTCGATCTCAACGACAACAAGCCGATGCCCGTCTGAGGCCCTACCCGAGGTGCAAAACGGCGGCGCTCAGGGCGCTGCCGGGTGCAATGCCGCCAATGCCTGTTCAATGTCGGCGATCAGGTCGCGCGGATCTTCCAGCCCGATGTTGAAGCGCACCAGTTGCCCCTGCCCTTGCCAGTTCGCGCGCATGCCCTGGATCCGGTATGGCACGCACAGGCTTTGGGCGCCACCCCAGCTGTAACCGATTCCGAACAGTTTCAGGCTGTCGATGAAACGGTCGGTTGCCGCTTCCGGGTAGCGCTCGTCGAATACCACGGAGAACAGGCCGCCGGCGCCGCTGAAGTCGCGTTTCCAGGTTTCGTGTCCTGGGCAGTCGGCGAATGCCGGATGCAGCACGCGCGCGATCTCCGGCCGTGCTTTCAGCCAGCCGGCGACGGCGCGCGCGCCGGCGTCGTGCGCATCGAAACGCAACTTCATGGTCGGCAGATTGCGCAGCACCAGGTAGGCGTCGTCCATGCTGACGCCGAAGCCGATTCGCATGTGTGCCATCTCGAGCCGGTGAATCAAGGCCTGGTCGCGCGTGATGACCGCACCCATCAGCACGTCGGAGCCGCCCGACTGGTACTTGGTCAGCGCCTGCATCACGATATCGACGCCATGCTCGAACGCGCGGAACGCGATCCCGGCCGACCAGGTGTTGTCGATCGCCACGTGGATATCCTGGCCCGCCGCACGGCGTGCTTGTACCGCTGCGCAGATCGCCGGTATGTCGGGCACTTCCATCGAGACCGAGCCGGGCGCCTCGGTCCATACCAATCGTGTATTCGGCTGGAGCAGGCGGGCGATACCGGCGCCGATCAGCGGATCGTAAAAGCGCGTCTGGATCCCGAAATCGCGTGCCAGCCAGTTGCCCAGTTCGCGATTCGGGTTGTAGACATTGTCGGGAATCAGCAGGTCGTCGCCGCTGCGCAGCAAGCCGAAGTTGACCATCGCAATCGCGGCAAGTCCGCTGGGCGCCAGCAGGCAATGCCGGCCGCCTTCGATTTGCGCCAGCCGCGCTTCCAGCGTGAAGCTGGTCGGCGTGCCGTGCAAGCCGTAGGTATAAGCGTTCTTGTCCTGCCAGTTGCGCGACCGCAGCGCATCGACATTCTTGAACAAGACCGTAGATGCATGGTGGATAGCGACCGGAAACGCGGCGAAACCCGATGGCGGCACGTAGTCGCTGTGAATGAGGGAAGTTTGCAGCGATTTCCGATCCGTCATCCGTGAACCCTCCAGAAGCCGTTTGCTAACGTGAAATGCCGGCGACGCTTGCCTGCTCCGGCGGCCGTGCCGGGGTCGCGTCGCTGTCGCGGACGCCACGCATGATTTTCATGCTGAACGGCTTGGTGACCATACCGTCGGCCGATTGCCATGTACCGCTGAAGTCATCACCCTTGAGCTTGCCGCTCCACTGGCCGGACACGTCCTTGCCGTTTGCCGATTCTTCCATGAAGACATCGTTGCTGCCTGCCAGTTCGCCGGCCAGCAAGACCGTTCGTGCATCCCCGAGCAACGAGTATTCCCCCTCGAAACCATCTTCATCGTGCTTCGCATGCAATCTGGCGAGCACCTGGTGGTCGCCCAGCGTGCCGCGCAACACGACCGGTTCCGAGAACGGCGAAGCCGCGACCGCGACTTGAGCTATCGCTGTATCTTGCGCACGCGAAGAAGATAGTTGTACGGTTTCTGCCGCTTTCACACGGGCGGTCGCCGCAAGCAGCGCGGCGAACGACAGCAGGCATAGCGAGACCCGTTTCATCGGCTAAGCTTCCGCCCAAAGATCGTGCGCGTCCGCCGCGGTAATCCGCACGTCGACGAACTCGCCCACCCGCAGCTTGCGATGCGGCTCGTACGGCGGTTTCACATAGACCACGCCGTCGATTTCCGGCGCATCGGCTGCCGAGCGGGCAACGCCGCCGCTGCTGTCGACCGCGTCGACCAGTACCCGCATCTGCTTGCCCACCTTGGCCTGCAGCCGCGCTTTCGAAATTTCTTCCTGCAACAGCATCACGCGGGCGCGCCGCTGTTCCCGCACTTCTTCAGGAACCGGCTCGGGCAGCGCGTTCGCACTCGCACCCTCGACCGGCGAATAGGCAAAGCAGCCGAGCCGGTCGATCTGCGCTTCGCGCAGGAAATCCAGCAGGTATTCGAATTCGCCCTCTGTTTCCCCTGGAAAGCCGGAGATAAAAGTGGAGCGTATCGTGATGTCCGGGCACATCCGGCGCCATGCCTGGATGCGTTCGATGTTCTTCTCGCCGTTGGCCGGACGCTTCATGCGCTTGAGCACGTCGGGATGCGCATGCTGCAGCGGCACGTCGAGATAGGGAAGGATTCGTCCTTGCGCCATCAGCGGAATGATGTCGTCGACATGCGGGTACGGATAGACATAGTGCAGGCGCACCCAGGCGCCGTACTGCGCCGCCAGCTCGCCGAGCGCGGTTACCAGCTGCGTCATGTGGGTGCGCAGCGGCTTGCCGTTCCAGAACCCGGTGCGGAACTTGACGTCGACGCCGTAGGCGCTGGTGTCCTGGGAAATCACCAGCAATTCCTTGACGCCGGCCTTGAACAGGTTTTCCGCTTCCAGCATCACGTCCGCCACCGGGCGCGACACCAAATCGCCGCGCATCGACGGAATGATGCAGAAGCTGCAGCGGTGATTGCATCCTTCCGAAATCTTCAGGTAGGCATAGTGCTTCGGCGTCAGTTTGATGCCCTGGGCCGGCACCAGATCCAGGAAGGGATCGTGCGGCTTGGGCAGATGCCGGTGCACGGCCTGCATCACTTCGCCTACCGCGTGCGGGCCGGTCACTTCCAGTACCTTCGGATGCACGCTCTGGATGATGTCGTTGCCGGCGGCATCCTTCTTGGCGCCGAGGCAACCGGTCACGATGACCTTGCCGTTCTCATTCAGCGCTTCGCCGATCGCGTCCAGCGATTCCTGGACCGCCGCATCGATGAAACCGCAGGTATTGACGATGACCAGATCGGCACCGTCATACGACTTCGCGGTGTCGTAGCCTTCGGCGCGCAACTGGGTAAGGATTTGTTCCGAGTCGACCAGCGCCTTGGGGCAGCCGAGGGAAACGAAACCAACTTTGGGAGATTGGGAGGACATAACAAAGGGGATGCGAACGAATCCGCAATTGTACCCTTTCCGCGCCGCCTCCAACCGGCGGCGCTTCGGCTCAAACCATTGAATTACTTGCTGTTTTTGTCGCTCTGACCAAACGGGAAGGATCCGAACATGCTCTTGGTCTGGTTTTGCATCTGCTCCTGCATCTGCATGAACAGGTTCTTGCTCTGTTCGATGTAGTTGCTCATCATCCCCTGCATCATCGGGCCTTGCACGTTCATGAACTGGGTCCACATCTCCTGGCTGAAAGGCTTGCCTTCGTAGAACCCTTTCGAGCTCTCGGCCAGCTTGTTCTGGATGTCGATGAATGCCTGGATATTCTTTTCCAGGTAAGACCCCATCATGCCCTGCATCGCATGGCCGTAGTAGCGGATGATCTGGGACAGCGCGCCGCTGGAAAACATCGGCGTGCCGCTCGCCTCTTCTTCCAGGATGATCTGCAGCAGGATGCTGCGGGTCAGGTCTTCTTCGGTCTTGGCGTCGACAACGGTGAACTCCTCATTGTCCAGCACCAGTTGCTTGACATCGGCCAGCGTGATGTAGGAACTGGTCTGGGTATCGTAGAGACGACGATTCGGATACTTCTTGATCAAGCGCTCGGACATCTTTTTTGCACTATTCATCGAATATTCCATGTATTGCGTCGCAACGCGTTGAGCCTATTCCGCACGAAAGCGAACATACGTTCGCCACAAGCATTCCATTATAGTGCGAAAAAACAAAGATTTACGCAAGGATTGCCGCTTTTTATCGCAATATTGCAGCGCATTCCGTCCCTCTCGGGACCGTCGTTGCTCACCACTTTATTCGGCCTTCACCTTCACATAGCGACCGGGCGCGGGTTCGATCGGCTTGTACTTCGCATTTCCCGGCTTGCGCGGCGCACGCACCTTTTCACCGGCGTAGCGCACCAGGAACTTGTCCCATTCCGGCCACCAGCTGCCCGGATGTTCCGTGGCGCTGGCCAGCCAGCTGTCGGCGTCCTTGGCCGGCTTGTCGTTGGTCCAGTAACTGCGCTTCTTCTTGGCCGGCGGATTGATCACTCCGGCAATATGGCCGGATGCGCCGAGTACGAAGCGGTTGCGGTTGCGCTTGCGCGGATTGAGCAACGAGACCGATTCGAACGCTGCCTTCCACGGAACGATGTGATCCTCGCGCGAACCGTAAATGAAGGACGGCACGTCGATCTTCGACAGGTCCACCGGTTCGCCGGCCACCACCAGTTTGCCCGGTCGCCTGAGGTTGTTTTCCAGGTACATGTTGCGCAGGTACCAGCAAAACATCGGACCCGGCAGATTGGTGCTGTCGGCGTTCCAGTACAACAGATCGAATGGCGGCGGGTCTTCTCCCTTCAGGTAATTCGACTTCACGTAATTCCAGACCAGGTCGTTGGGGCGCAGGCTGGAGAACGCGGAGGCAAAATCCCGTCCGGGCATCAGGCCGCCGTGCCCGATCGTCTGCTCGCGCATCGCCACCTGGGCTTCGTCGATGAATACGTCGAGCACGCCGTTATCGGAAAAGTCGAGCAGGGTCGTCAGCAGCGTCAGGCTTGCGACCGGATTCTCGCCACGTGCAAACAGCACCGCCAGCGCGGTTGCCAGCAAGGTGCCGCCGACGCAAAAGCCGAGCGCGTTGATCTGGTCCTGCTTCGAAATGTCGCGCACCACGTCGAGCGCGCACATTACCCCGTCCTCGATGTAGTCGTCCCATGTCAAGTGGGACAGCGACGCATCCGGATTGCGCCAGGAAACCAGGAACACGGTGTGCCCCTGTTCCACCGCATGGCGCACCAGCGAATTTTCAGGTTGCAGATCCAGGATGTAATACTTGTTGATGCAAGGCGGCACCAGCAGTAGCGGACGCTCGTATACGCTGGTGGTGAGCGGCTTGTACTGGATCAGCTGGAACAGCTGGTTCTCGAATACCACGGTGCCTTCGCTGGTGGCGACGTTGCGGCCGACCTCGAACGCGGATTCGTCGGTCTGCGAAATGCGGCCTTTCTGCAAATCTTCCAGCATGTGGGCGATGCCCTTCGCCAGGCTTTCGCCGTTGGTCTCGATGATCTTTTGCTGAGCTTCCGGATTGGTGACGAGGAAATTCGCCGGCGACATCGCGTCCACCATCTGCTGCACCGCGAACAGGATTTTCTGCTTGGCGCGCGGCGGCACCTCGACTGCATCGGCCATCGCCATCAGGAAGCGGCTGTTCAGCAGGTAGGCTGCCGCATTGAACGCATGCAGGGGATTCGACTGCCATTCGGCGGCGGCAAAACGGCGATCCGCCACCGGCGCCGCTTTCGAAGCAAGCAGATCCTGCCACAAAGCCGACAGTTGCCGCATATAGTCCTGCTGCAGGCCGGTCACCACCTGGGGATCCAGCGTCGCACCGAACTCCTTCAATGTGCTCGCGAGCGCACCGGTGTCGAGTTGCGGCGGCTTCAGGAGCGCTTGCCATGCGTTCGGGTCGGCGAACTGCGCCATCCAGGCGGCGTCGAGCTTCGGGGGGGAGGTGTTCATGCTGGAATTCCTGTTTTCACGTATCGTGTCGCTTTGACTTGCGGCTGGCCAGCCATGTATATCGTCGCCATTGCGTGGATTTATGTCGTACTCATGATGTCGATCACCGAGCGCACGGCGGTGGCCGGCGTCATGACATTCCTGCTTTACGGCATCCTGCCATTGTTGATCATTTTATACTTGATGGATGCCCCGCGACGCAAGAAGGAACGGGCACGGCGTGAAAATATCGCGGCTCCGGCAGCCCCGCCTCCGTCGTCGGCTGGCGCCGATCAGCGAAGCGAGCGCGACGCGGGCGGCTGACTCCGGTCCGCATCATGGCCGACAACGCGGCCGGTTTACTTGAGCCAGATCAACGAGGCCATGCGCCCGGTGGTTCGCTCGCGCCGATATGAATAGAACTGTCCGGGCTCGCTGAGCGTGCAGCGCGTGCCGCCCGATACCCGGACCACGCCGACACGGCCCAGCGCGCGGCGCGCCAGGCAATAGATATCCGCATGGTATTTGCCCGGGCGCCCGGCCAGCGGCACGAATGCGCAGGCGGCGCCGGGATCCAGCCCGCAAAACGCGTCGCGTACGTCATTGCCGACCTCGAAGCAGGCGGGACCGATGGCCGGTCCCAGCCAGGCGAGAATGTCCTCGGCTCCGCAGGTCCGCATCCGTGCCACCGTATTTTCCACCACGCCGTGCGCCAGTCCGCGCCAGCCGGCATGCGCGGCGCCTACCACCCGGCCGGCGCGATCGCACAGCAGGACCGGCAGGCAGTCGGCAGTCTGGATTGCGCACACGACGCCGCGCTCGGTGGCGACGACCGCGTCGGCGACCGGGCTGGCCTCCTTTGCCCCGCGTGCATCGATCACTCCGGCTCCATGAACCTGGGTGAGCCAGAGCGGCTCCGCCGGCAACGCCGCGCGCAACAATTCCCTGTTCTGCTGCACGGCAACCGGATCGTCGCCGACATGCGTTCCCAGGTTCAGGCCGCCGCCGCCGGCGCCATCGTCATATGGGCCGCGGCTGACGCCGCCGCGCCGGGTGGTCGACACGGCACCGATATTGATCGGGGCACCGCCATCCCAGTCGGGTACCAGGAATTCAGTGGAACGCATTCATTCGTCCGCGGTAATCCCCGCGCGCTCCAGCAACTCGGAAAAATCGGCAGGTAACGCCGCCTGCCATTCGCAGGGAGCGCCGGAGTCCGGATGACGCAGGCCGAGACGCTGCGCATGCAGGGCCTGGCGCGGAAACACGGCTGCCAGGTGAGGCTTGCCGTATAGCGGGTCGCCGACCAGCGGAAAGCCGAGCGACTGCATATGCACGCGTATCTGGTGAGTGCGCCCGGTTTCCAGCCGACAGCGCAGCAGACTGACCGGGCGCCCCTCGATGAAACCGGTGGCCAGGCGTTCATAGTGGGTGAGCGCGGGTTTGGCGCTGCCGTGGGTGGACACCGCCATCCGGACCCGGTCGCGCGGATGACGGCCGATTGCCGCTTCGATGCGGCCGGTGATCTGCGGCGTTCCCCATACCAGCGCGAGATATTCGCGCCGTACACTGCGCGCCTGCAACTGCCGCACCAGGTCGGTCTGCGCTTCCAGCGTCTTCGCGGCGACCATCAGGCCGCTGGTATCCTTGTCCAGTCGGTGCACGATGCCGGCGCGCGGGACGCCGCCGATGGCAGGCAGCCGGTGCAGCAGCCCATTGAGCAGCGTACCCGACCAGTTGCCGGCGGCCGGATGCACCACCAGTCCGGCCGGCTTGTCTATCACCAGTATCGACTCGTCTTCATGCACGACATCCAGCGCAATCGGCTCCGGCTTGAACGCCTGATCCTCGGCCGCTGCCTGCGGTTGCAGCACGATCGTTTCGTCGCCCAGCGCCAGCGCCTTGGCGCGCGCCGGAAGTCCGTCCACCGTCACGTGGCCGCTCTCGAACCATTGCTGCATCCGGCTGCGGGAATATTGCGGGACCAGTTGGGAAACCACCTTGTCCAGCCGCATTCCGCAGTGGGCGGGCGTGAGTTTCAGCTCTATCGGCGCGGCTTGTACCACAGCCCCGTCCTCGCCCTCGAAATCGTCGAATTCGGGATCGCCGGGTTTTTCGTCGATCGGTGTGTTTCGGTGTGGCATCGCTGCAAGTTCCATCAGCTATAATCGCTCTCTTATCCAGATGTCCAGATGCATTCCTGCAAACGTCATGCAAAAAAAATCGTTGAAACTGGTTTCCGTCATCCTCGCGCTTTCGGTCGCGGGCTGCGGCTTGTTGCCCGCAAAAGAGGATGAAACCAAGGGCTGGTCTGCGTCCCGATTATACTCGGAGGCCCGCGACGAATTATCGAGCGGGAATTACGAGAAGGCGGTCCAGTACTTCGAAAAACTGGAGGCGCGCTATCCGTTCGGCACCTATGCGCAACAGGCGCAGATGGAAATTGCCTACGCTTATTACAAGGACGGCGACCAGCCGCAGGCGCTGGCGGCGGTCGAACGTTTCATCAAGCTGCATCCGAACCATCCGGACGTCGATTACATGTACTACCTGCGCGGCCTGATCAATTTCAATGATCACGTCGGCTTTCTGGATTTCCTGTCCAAGCAGGACCCGAGCGAACGCGATCCGAAAGCCGCACGCGACGCATTCGATTCGTTCAAGCTGCTTGCCGAGCGCTTCCCGAACAGCAAATACACGCCGGATGCGATTGCACGGATGAAATACCTGGTGGATGCACTGGCCGAGTATCAGGTGCATGTCGCAAATTATTATTACCGGCGCGGCGCCTACCTGGCCGCCGCCAATCGTGCGCAGTTCGCTGTCAGCAATTATCCGAATGCGCCCGCCGTCGAGGAAGCGCTGTACGTGATGGTGCAGTCCTATCAGGCGCTCGGCCTGCGCGAACTGCATGACGACGCGCTGCGCGTATTGAACAAGAACTTCCCGAACAGCGTGTATTTCCATGGCGGTCCGATCAAGAACGAGCCGTGGTGGAAGATCTGGTAGCGCGCAGTTGGAATATGTCGAAAAAGAGCCCCGCAGGGCTCTTTTCCATTTCGGCCGCGGGTTTGGCCGGGATTTCCAATCAGTCAGCAATGCGCCGCCGGAATACCCAGCGGTCGCCGTCCGACACCTGCTCGTGATACGCGTACCCCTCCAGATCGAACGACTTCAGGCGCTCGGCGCTACCGATCCGATGCAAGGCGGCGTAGCGCGCCATCAAGCCACGCGCCCGCTTTGCATGGAAGGAAATGATCTTGTAGCGGCCGCCTTTCCAGTCCTCGAAAACGGGGGTAACGATTTCCCCTTGCAGCCGTTTTGGCCGCACCGCCTTGAAATACTCCTCGGACGCCAGGTTGACCAGTGTTTTCTCCCGCTGGCCGGCCAGCAACGCGTTCAGCGCATCCGTCACCCGGTCGCCCCAGAACGCATACAGGTCCTTGCCGCCCGGGTTGGCCAGCTTCGTTCCCATCTCCAGCCGATAAGGCTGCATCAGGTCCAGCGGGCGCAACACGCCGTACAGGCCCGACAGGATGCGCAAGTGCTCCTGCAGATAGTCGAGCTGGCGAGCGCCCAGCGACGGCGCATCCAGCCCTTCGTAGACGTCGCCGTTGAACGCGAGCACTGCCTGCTTCGCATTCTTCGCGGTAAACTTCGGCGTCCAGGCAGCATAGCGCCCGACATTGAGGGCGGCGAGCGTATCGGATATGCGCATCAGGCTGGCGACCTCCGGCGGCGCGAGCCGGCGCAGGGTTTCTATCAATTGCGCCGACTGTTCGATGAAATCCGGCACGCTATGCGATCGGGTGGTGGGCGGCGTGTCGAAATCGAGGGTTTTGGCGGGCGATAGAACGATCAGCATGTGAAATCAGAATGAATGGCAAGTTACCGCAATGATACCGACGCGCATTGTACTCGACACCAACGTCTGCCTCGACCTGTTCGTCTTTCACGATCCGCGCTGGAACGCATTGCTGGCTGCGCTGCGCGAAAGGCGCGTGCAGGCCGTCACGCGCGACGATTGCCGGATGGAGTGGCTGACCGTTCTCGGCTACCGGCATCTGCCGCTGGACGACACGTCGCGATCGCGGGCGGCCACCGAATTCGACGCGCTGATCTCTCGCTACGTACCGGCACCGGATACGGTCCGAAGCAACGTCCTGCTGCCCTCCTGCAGCGACCGCGACGACCAGAAATTCCTGGAACTGGCGCGCGATTCCGGCGCCGGCCTGTTGATCACGAAGGACAAGGCCTTGCTGAAACTGGCAAAAAAAACGCAGCGCGCCGGGCTGTTTTCGATCATCCCCCCCGAACGCTGGACGCCTGACGCCTGACCCGAACCTGATTTCGCAAGCATGGTTACAATGTTGCGAAAGCCATTTCCTGCCAGCGCCACAATGACCATGTCCGCCGCCCCACTATCCGCCCTGCCGCCCCTGCATTCGCGCCTGCCGAACGTCGGCACCACGATTTTCACGTTGATGTCGGCGCTCGCCGCGGAAAAAGGCGCGGTCAATCTCGGCCAGGGTTTCCCCGACTTCGACTGCGACCCGGCCCTGCTCGACGCGGTAAACGGTGCGATGCGCGCCGGTTTCAACCAGTACCCGCCGATGACCGGCGTCGCCGCGCTACGCGAGGCGATCGCCGCCAAGATCGCCGCGCTGTATGGCCGCCACTACGATGCGGGAGGCGAAATCACCGTCACCGCCGGCGCAACCCAGGCGATTCTGACTGCCGTGCTGTGCTGCGTGCATCCCGGCGATGAAGTGATCGTGATCGAACCGGCCTACGACAGCTATGTGCCGGCGATCGAACTGGCCGGCGGCAAGCCGGTATTCGTGGCGATGGAAGTCGGCCCGGAAGGCTATTCGGTGCCGTGGCACAAAGTTGCCGCCGCAGTGAGCGCGAAGACGCGCATGATCATGGTCAATTCGCCGCACAACCCTACCGGAACCGTGCTGCGCGCGGCCGACCTGGAAGCGCTGGCCGGCATCGTGCGCGCAACCGGCATCCTGATCCTGTCGGACGAGGTGTACGAGCACATGGTGTACGACGGCATGCGCCACGAATCGGTCTGCCGCCACCCGGAGCTGGCGCAGCGCGCGTTCGTCGTTTCCAGCTTCGGCAAGACCTATCACGTGACCGGCTGGAAGGTCGGCTACGTGGCGGCGCCGGCGCCACTCAGCGCCGAGTTCCGCAAGGTACACCAGTTCAACGTGTTCACCGTGAACACGCCGGTCCAGCACGGCTTGGCGCACTACATGCAGAATCCGGCTCCTTATCTCGATTTGCCGGCCTTTTACCAGCGCAAGCGCGACCTGTTCCGCACGGGTCTGCAAGCGACGCGCTTCAGGTTGCTGCCGTCGGACGGCACCTATTTCCAGTGCGTCGACTATTCGGCGATTTCGCAGCGGCCGGAAGTCGAATTCGCGCAGTGGCTGACCGCCGAAATCGGGGTTGCCGCGATCCCGGTTTCCGCGTTCTACCATCAACCCACCGAGTCCGGCATCGTGCGTTTCTGCTTCGCGAAGCAGGACCAGACCCTGCGCAACGCGCTGGAGCGCCTGGCGACGTTGTAGATATTTGCATTCGGCGCCCTCAACCATGGCAGCCGCCCGCCGATAACAGGGATACGGAGGCCACCGACACCGGCACGCGCACAAAGAAACTTGCATATCAGGCAAGACAAACAACGATAAACATGCCGGACAGTGCCTCCCGCCTTTCGAGGGAGGGGAAACATGATTGACCAGCGGCGTCTTAGCGTCTCCGACATCGTGATCGGCGAAGCTCTGCCATGGGATGTATACGGCGAAGGAAACCGGCTGTTGCTGCGACGCGGCCAGGTCGTCCAGAATCTGCGCCAGGTGGAGGAACTGGTGCAGCGCGGCTTGTTCATCAATGCCGATGTCGCGCAAAACGTCGGGCGCGCCCGTAGCGAGCCGCCCGAAAAGAAGCTGGAAATCCCCTCTGCGCTGCACCTGATCACGCTGGCGACACGCCGCCTGGAACGGCTGCTGTACAACCTCGGCAACGAAGAAGGCGCACAGACGAAGATAATGGAAGTCGTCAAGGCGCTGACCTATGCCCACCAGATCAACAGCGATATCGTCCTCGCCAGTATTTTCCTGAAGCCGAGCGGCGTCAATTATGCGGTCCGCCATTGCGTCGACACCGCGGCGCTTTGCCTGCCGATTGCGCGTGCGCTGAACAAGCCGGCTGAAGACACGCAGGCGATCATGGCCGCGGCGCTGACCATGAACCTCGGTCTGCTGCGCCAGCAGGACCAGCTGCAAGACCGGCAGGAACCGCTGGGTGAACGGGAGCGCCAATTGATTGCCGAACATCCGCTGCTCAGCGCCACGCTGCTCGAACAGGCCGGAATCGATGACCCCGCCTGGCTGTCCTATGTACGGCTGCATCACGAAAACCCGGACGGCAGCGGCTACCCCTCGGGAGCGATTGCCGATGCGGTCCCGCAGAGCGCCAGGATCGTGGCGATGGCGGATCGTTTCTGCGCGGCCGTCTCCGATCGCAAATACCGCAAATCGCTGCTGACCGGACCGGCATTGCGCGACGTCCTGATGGCGGGCGGCAAAGCCAGCGATCCCTTGCTGGCGGCCTACTTCATCAAGGAATTGGGTCCCTATCCGCCCGGCACCTTCGTCCGGCTGCAGTCCGGGGAAATCTGCGTCGTCACGCAAAGAACGAAGACTCCCGGCGAACCCGTGGTGCATGCGCTGATCGGCCCGCGCGGCGCACCGCTATCGTTCCCGATCCGGCGCGACACCGCCAAGGACCTGTACAAGGTGCGCGAAGCGGTCGCGCCGGACCAGGCGCCGCTGCGTTTCAGCATGCAGCAGTTATGGGGTGACGAAGCCGCGCCCTGAACGGCACCGCTCGCCCGATTGCGACCCGCGCTGCATTTTTCAGCAATAATACGGTTGCAAGCATGGCTTCGCCCGCTTGCTTCACCGTTGCCAGCCATTTGTCCCACAGGATCCCATGTCCGCAGAACTCCAAGCTTCCCGTCGCGACGCGACGCTGATTCTGACCCTGTCCAATCCGGGCGCAAAGAATGCGCTGCACCCGGACATGTACGCGGCCGCAATCGAAACCCTGTCGACCGCCGAGCGCGACGATTCGATCCGCGCGGTGGTGCTGACCGGCGCCGACCATTTCTTCTGCTCCGGCGGCAATCTCAACCGCCTGCTGGAGAACCGCAGCAAGGACAAGTCGGTACAGGCGGAATCGATCGACAACCTGCACGGCTGGATCGAGGCGCTGCGCGACTGCCCGAAACCGGTGATCGCCGCGGTGGACGGCGCCGCCGCCGGGGCCGGTTTTTCGCTGGCACTCGCATGCGACCTGATCGTGGCCGGCAATTCCGCCAAATTCCTGATGGCCTACGTGAAGGTAGGACTGACGCCGGACGGTGGCGCTTCCTGGTTCCTGGCGCAGGCGTTGCCGCGCCAGCTGGCAACCGAAATCCTGATCGAAGGCAAGCCTGTCGCGGCCCCCCGGCTGCACGAACTGGGCCTGGTCAACCGGCTGGTAGCGGACGGCAGCGCGCTCGATGCCGCGCTGGAGTGGGCGGATGAACTGGCCGCGCTATCACCGAATGCGGTCGAACGCATCAAGACGCTGATCCAGGAAGCCCAACGCAATACGCTGGCGCAACAGTTCGAAGCGGAAAAGCGCAATTTCGTGGAGAGCCTGCATCACCGCGACGCGCAAGAAGGCATCAGCGCATTCCTGGAAAAACGGAAACCGGTTTTCAAGTAGACGGATACCGATGAGTGAACACAAGCGACGCCGCATCTACCTGATGCGGCATGGGAACGTCACCTATTTCGACAGCGAAGGCAAGCCCTTTCTGCCGGAACAGGTACCGCTGAACGAACTCGGCCGCGCCCAGGCCAGTTCCGCCGGCCAGGTCTTCGCGCAGGAAAAGCTGCAATTCGACCGCGTGATCGTGTCCGGTCTCCCGCGCACCGTCGAGACTGCGCAGCGGGTGCTCGCGGAAACCGGCCAGCAGGTCACGCTCGAGCATTGGCCGGAACTGGAAGAACTGCGCGGCGGCAAGCTGTCGGCGATTCCGGATGAAAGCCTGAAGGAAGCCTTCGTCGGCGCGTTCGACGGGCTGGTGCCGGAATACCGCCAATTTCTCGGCGGCGAAAGCATAGGCGAGCTGATGGACCGGGTGCATCCCTGCATCGATCGGCTGCGCGCCAACCCATCCTGGGATACGGTATTGCTCGTGCTGCACGGCGGCGTGAATCGCGCGATTCTGTCCTACGCGCTGACCAACCAGCGCCTGTTCCTCGGCAACCTTGCGCAGACCGCGGGTTGCATCAACGCGATCGATGTCGGCGATGCGCATGCGGACTGGGTGGTCCGCATCGTCAATTATTCGCCACTGTCCGTGCTGCAGGGCGAATCGCGCCATACCACGATGGAAGTCCTGCTCGATCAATACCGGAAATCGCGCGGCGCATAAGCTGGTTTCGGGCGTGGCCGCAGAATCCCGCTCGAATAGTACGATCGTACGATTTTATCGGGTAGAATGCTTCGATAACGACTTTCGCCCCTTTCGGAGGAGACCAGATGTACGAAGAGTTCATGGGCACGCGGCCGGTGTCGGAACGCCAGAAATTCGATGTCGCGGCACTGCAGGAATACATGCGCCGGCATGTGGACGGCTTTTCCGGCGAACTGGAGATCGAGCAATTCAAGGGCGGCCAGTCGAACCCGACCTTCAAGCTGAGCGCCGGCGGCAACCGCTACGTGCTGCGCACCAAGCCGGGGCCGGCCGCCAAGCTGCTGGCTTCCGCACATGCAATCGACCGCGAATTCCGGGTGATGGATGCGCTGAACAAGGCCGGCTTCCCGGCCGCGCGTCAATATGCGCTGTGCACCGACGAAGCGGTAATCGGGCGCGCGTTCTACATCATGGAATTCGTCGATGGCCGGGTGCTGTGGGACCAGTCGATGCCCGGCATGAGCAATGCCGACCGCGCCGCCCACTACGATGAAATGAACCGCGTGATCGCACAGTTGCACAACACCGACTACGCGGCCATCGGCCTGGCCGACTACGGCAAGCCCGGCAACTACTTCGCGCGCCAGATCGACCGCTGGAGCAAGCAGTACAAGGCATCCGAAACCGAGAAGATCGATGCGATGGACCAGTTGATCGAATGGCTGCCGAACAATATTCCGCCGGGCGACGACACCAGCATCGTGCACGGCGACTATCGGCTCGACAACATGATCTTCCATCCGACCGAACCGCGCGTGCTGGCGGTGCTCGACTGGGAACTGTCGACGCTCGGCCATCCGCTCGCAGATTTCTCCTACCACTGCATGAGCTGGCACATCCCGCCCGGGCAGTTCCGCGGCATCGGCGGCCTCGACCACAAGTCGCTCGGCATCCCGACCGAAGACGAATACATCGCCAGGTATTGCGAACGTACCGGCAAGACCATACGCAAGGAAGACTTCAATTTCTACCTCGCCTACAACATGTTCCGCATGGCCGGCATCCTGCAGGGCATCATGAAGCGCTACGTCGACGGCACCGCTTCCAGCGAGCAGGCGCTGAAATCCGGCAAGGCGGCGCGGCCGATGGCGGAAATGGGCTGGCGCTACGCATCGGGCGAGCAATAACGACACCACACCGAAGGAGACAACATGGAATTCGAATATTCGGACCGCTGCAAGGCGCTGCAGGAAAAGCTGCTGAAGTTCATGGACGAGCACGTCTATCCGAACGAGAAAGCGTACAAGCAGGAGATCGACCGCAACGGCCAGGAAAAAGGCAATCGCTGGCTGCCGACCGCGGTGATCGAAGAGCTGAAGCCGAAGGCGCGCGCGCAGGGCCTGTGGAACCTGTTCCTGCCGAAGTCCACGCGGGCCCCGGAAGGCCTGTCAAATCTCGACTATGCGCCGCTGTGCGAAATCATGGGGCGGGTGCCGTGGGCGGCGGAAGTGTTCAACTGCTCGGCGCCGGACACCGGCAACATGGAAACCATCGAGCGCTATGGCACCGAGGAGCACAAGCGTCAGTGGCTGGAACCGCTGCTGCGCGGCGAGATCCGTTCGGCATTCGCGATGACGGAGCCGGCGGTCGCTTCGTCGGATGCGACCAACATCGCGACCCGCATCCGGCGCGACGGCGACGACTACGTGATCAACGGCCACAAATGGTGGATTTCCGGCGCCGGCGATCCGCGCTGCAAGGTGTTCATCCTGATGGGCAAGACCGACCCGGACGCGCCGCGCCATTCGCAGCAATCGATGATCCTGGTGCCGGCCGACACCAAGGGCGTGACCATCAAGCGCCCGCTGCCGGTGTTCGGCTACGACGATGCGCCGCACGGCCATTGCGAAATCCTGTTCGAGAACGTCCGGGTACCGGCTTCCAACATCCTGCTGGGCGAAGGCCGCGGCTTCGAAATCGCGCAGGGCCGCCTCGGGCCGGGCCGCATCCACCACTGCATGCGTGCCATCGGCGTGGCCGAGCGTGCCCTGGAATACATGTGCAAGCGGCTCAACGAACGCATTGCATTCGGGCGCCGCATCTCCGAGCAGAGCATCTGGCACGAGCGCATCGCCGAAGCCCGAATCCGGATCGATACCGCGCGCCTGCTGACGCTCAAGGCCGCATACATGATGGATACGGTGGGCAACAAGCATGCGAAGGCCGAGATCGCGATGATCAAGGTGCTGGCGCCGAACGTGACCCAGCAGGTGCTGGACTGGGCGATCCAGGCCCATGGCGCCGGCGGCGTCAGCGACGACTTTCCGCTGGCGATGCAATGGGCGCACAACCGCACGCTGCGCATTGCCGACGGCCCGGACGAGGTGCACCGCAACGCGGTCGCCAAACTGGAACTGGCCAAGCACATGTCGATACCGAAGTCGGAACTGGAGTCGCCGGTCACCCGTTCCTGAACGCCGGGGTCGCTCCCTGCGAAGAATCCGGAAGCGCTGCATAATCGCAGGGTCCGGAATTCTTCACAGGAGAACAATAATGATCGACGTCTATTCGACCGCCACGCCGAACGGCCACAAGGTACACATCATGCTCGAGGAATGCGGGCTGCCGTACCGGGTGCACCACATCAACATCGGCGAAGGCGACCAGTTCAAGCCGGAATTCCTCGCGATTTCCCCGAACAACAAGATCCCGGCGATCGTCGACCAGGAAGGGCCGGACGGCAAGCCGATGTCGCTGTTCGAGTCGGGCGCGATCCTGGTGTACCTCGCGAGCAAGGTCGGCAAATTCCTCGGCAATACCGACCGCGAAAAATTCACCACGCTACAGTGGCTGATGTTCCAGATGGGCGGCGTCGGCCCGATGCTGGGCCAGACGCACCATTTCCGCATCTATGCGCCGGAAAAGATCGAGTATGCGGTCAACCGCTATACGAATGAAGCGAAGCGCCTGTACGGCGTGATCGACAGGCAGGTAGCGAAGCACCGCTTCCTGGCCGGCGACGAATACACGATCGCCGACATCGCCACTTTCCCGTGGCTGCGCTCATGGAAAAACCAAGGCATCGACTGGGCCGATTATCCGCACGCGAAGCGCTGGTTCGACGAGATCGCCGCCCGCCCCGCAGTGCAGCGCGGCGTCGAAGTGCTGGCCAACCTGCGCAAGCCGCTGACCGACGACAAGGCGCGCGACGTGCTGTTCGGCAAGTCGCAGTACCAGCAGCGCTAGCAATCGGGCCCGGCAAGCTACCAGTAGCGGCGCGCGATCGATTCGGCCACGCAAACGGGTTTGTCGCCGCCTTCACGCTCGATCGTCACCTTCCAGGTCAGTTGGGCGCCGCTATCGATGTCTTCGACCTGCAGCAAGGTCATGCGCGCCCGCACCCTGCTGCCGACCGGCACCGGCGCCGGGAAGCGCACCTTGTTCAGCCCGTAGTTCACGCCCATCCGGCAGTTCGGCATGCTGATTGCGCTTTCCACCAGCATCGGCAGCAAGGACAAGGTCAGGAAGCCGTGCGCCACGGTGCCGCCGTACGGCGATTCGCGTTTGCTGCGCTCGACGTCGAGGTGTATCCATTGATGGTCGCCGGTCGCGTCGGCGAACATGTTCACGCGCTCCTGCGAAATGCCGACCCAGTCGGTCACCGCGACTTCCTGGCCGACCAGGCTCTTGAGTTCTGCTACCGACGCAATCTCGCGCATGCTTGCTCCGTTTCAGGTTGATCTGCGAATTCAGTCGGGGCGGCGCCCGAACAGGGCCCGGCCCTTGACGGTGGCAACCGTCTCGCCGTGCTGGTTGGTCGCGGTCCATTGCGTGAACACGACGCCGCGATCGGGCTTGCTGCCGGAAGGGCGGGTTTCCAGCGCAGTGGTCGTGACGGTCAGCGTGTCGCCGCCGCGCACCGGCTTCACCCAGCGAATCTCGTCGAGGCCGGGCGACCCCATGCTCGACGAATTCTTCAGGAAGCCGTCCACCATCAGCCGCATCATCATGCTGCAGGTATGCCAGCCGCTGGCGATGATGCCGCCGTAGATCGAGTTGGCCGCCGCCTCGCGATCGACATGAAACGGCTGCGGATCGAAGCGCGTCGCAAACTCGATGATTTCCTCTTCGCTGACGGTGCAGCGGCCCACTTCGATGATCTTTCCGACTTCGAAGTCTTCAAAATACCATTTTGCTTGCGACATGCGCTCCTCCTATATTCGATCAGGCGGCTTTCCTGAAATCGGGTTGTGCGACGAAACGCGCCAGATGATGATCGGTGTCGCCCAGCGTGAGCTCGATCATCGTCAGGCGCTTGAAGTGATGCGCGGCCGGCAGCTCGTTGGTGACGCCCATGCCGCCGTGCAGCTGCACCGCCTGCTGGCCCACGTACTTGAGCGCCTGGCCGATGCGCGCCTTGGCGGCCGACACGGTGCGGCGGCGCTCCTGGGCATCCCGGGACGATACCTTGACGGCGGCCAGCGTCGCCATCGAACGCGCTTGCTCGGCCTGCATGAACATATCGGCCATCCGGTGCTGCAGCGCCTGGAATTTCCCGATCGGCACGCCGAACTGCTGGCGCGTCTTCAGGTATTCCAGCGTGGCGGCATTGAGGGCATCCATCGCGCCGACCGCTTCCGCGCACAGCAGCGTTGCGCCATAGTCGGCCGCCGCGTCGAGGATATCCCAGCCGGCGCCTTCCTGGCCAAGCAAGGCCGACGCCGGCACCCGCACGTTCTCGAACCGGATGTCGGCGGCGCGCTGGCCGTCGATGGTGCGGTAGTCGCGCCGGGTGATGCCGGCGCTATCGGCATCGACCAGGAACAGCGAAATGCCTTCGGTGCCGCGTTGGCTGCCGGCGCTGCGCGCCGATACGATCAGCTTGTCGGCCTGGCCGCCATGCACTACCACCGCCTTGCTGCCGTCGATCAGATAAGCGTCGCCGTCCTTGCGCGCCGTGGTCGCAATGTCGGACAGGTCATGGCGCGACTGCGGCTCGCCGAGCGCCGCTGCCAGCTTCAGTTCGCCGGCGGCGATCTGTTCCAGCAAGGCTTCGCGGCCGCCGGCCAGCTTCAGGAACTGCGCTCCCAGCACGGTCGCGAAATACGGCTCGACCAGCAGGCCGCGGCCCAGCTCCTGCATCACCACCAGCATGTCCACCGCGGAGCCGTTGAAGCCGCCCTGCTCTTCCGGCACCGGCAGTGCGGTCATTCCCAGTTCGACCAGCGTCGCCCATGCCTGGTCCGATACGCCCTGCTCGGAATGAATGATCCTGTTGCGCTGCTCGAAGCCGTAATCCTTGTCGATGAAGCGGCGCAGCGCGTCGCGGAACTGTTGCTGCTCGGGGGTATAGTTGAAGTCCATGTCTGCCTCACAGTCCCAGGATCATCTGGGTGATGATGTTCTTCTGAATTTCGTTCGAGCCGCCGTAGATCGACGTCTTCCGGTAATTGAAGTAATACGGCGCGAGCGGCGCCGCATCGTCGTCCCCGGTAACGCTATGCTCGTGCTCGCCCTCCAGATAGGCCGGATCGAACGGCAGCGCGTAGGGGCCGACCGCTTCCATCATCAGTTCGGTCAGCATCTGCTGCACCTCGGTGCCCTTGACCTTCAGCATCGACGCCTCCGGCCCCGGCCCCCGCTTCGAGCCCTCTTGCGACAGCACCCGCAGCACGGTGATTTCGAGCGCCATGATTTCGATTTCGAGGCTGGCCACCTTGGCCGCGAATACCGGATCTGCCAGCAGCGGCTTGCCGTTCTTCTGCTGCTTTTCCGCGACGCGCTTCAGGAATTGCAGCTCGCGCTTGGCGCGGCCGACCGCCGCGATATTGGTCCGCTCGTGCCCGAGCAGGTACTTGGCGTAGGTCCAGCCCTTGTTTTCCTCGCCGATCAGGTTCTCGACCGGCACTTTCACGTTGTCGAAGAACACTTCGTTCACCTCGTGCTCTTCGTCCAGCATGATGATCGGGCGCACGGTGATGCCGGGCGTATGCATGTCGATCAGCAGGAACGAGATGCCTTCCTGCTTGCGGACGTTGGGATCGGTGCGAACCAGGCAAAAGATCATGTCGGCATGCTGCGCCAGCGTAGTCCATGTTTTCTGGCCGTTGACGATGTAATGATCGCCCTGACGCTCTGCCCGGGTTTTCAGTGAAGCGAGGTCGGAGCCGGAACCGGGTTCCGAATAGCCCTGGCACCACCAGTCGTCGCAGTTCAGGATGCGCGGAAGATAATGCCGCTTCTGCGCCTCGTTGCCGAAGGCCATGATGACCGGCGCCACCATGTTGACACCGAATGGCATGATGGGCGGCGTGCCCACCGCTGCGCACTCCTCTTCCCAGATATGGCGCTGCACGGGGCTCCAGCCGGTGCCGCCGTATTCGACCGGCCAGCCGGTGCCGACCCAACCCTGCTTGGCGACGATCTTGTGCCAGCGGACGATGTCTTCTTTCGACAGGCGCTTGTGATTGAGGACCTTCTGCTGCAGGTCTTTGGGCAGGTTCGCGTCCAGGAAGGCGCGAACGGTATCGCGGAAGGCCAGGTCTTCGGCCGTATAGTTCAAATCCATGCTGTCTCCTTGAAGTCACGGCTAAAAAGCACGACCGTTCTAAAACGATTATAAGCGGATTTTCGGAATCGGTGTTGAATTAAAGCCGGACATGCGGGTTCGGTTTGCGGCGCGCGGCAACGGCGCGAAATGACGCGTCCCGCTTTCCGCAACGCGTGCCGGACGGGAGTGACGAGAGAGGGGAACTGAACCGCCTCCCATTGAACTACGAGGCCGGCAAGCCGGCCTCGGGGATGCGGAGAAACACGCGCGACGCGCGTGTCCTGTGGAAAGGATTTACTGCTTGAATTCGAACTGCCGCTGCACCTCGTCCAGCATCCGGGGCAGCCGTTGCGCAAGCAGGATCGCCTTGGCGCGGCGCCGCGCCACATGGGCGTCGAGCGCGCCGCTCACCTTGCGCACGCTGGCCGTGATTTACATCACCTGCTCCGATTTCGCCAGGCGCACCAGGCTGCGCAGGTTTTCGCGATACAGGTGCTTGTCGCGTGCGCTCGCGTTTTCGCCAAGCATCACTGCAACCAGGTTCTCGATCACTTCGTCGGTTTCAAGCTTCTTTTTCATAGCGGCGGGGCAGTACCAAAGGTGGAGGAAACGGGATTTTCTGGGAGGCAAGTATGAATAGTTTCGGGAGGAAATTCTTGAGAAATCTCAAAATTGAATCAATTTGTAAGCGAGCGAGCGGCGCGGGTAAAATTTTGGCATAAAAAAATGCCCACGATGGCTGACGCCATGTGGGCAAACACTTCCTGGGAGGCCTTAAGGGACCGCTTCCAGAATAGGCGATGGCAAAAGGCGGCATATTGCGTCAACGCAAACAATGAGCGGCTCTTTTATTGACTGAAATCAAGACTTACCCACAGCAATTGTGTGCAAGCCTGTGGAAAAACCTGTTGAATAATCAGGAAGGGCTTGATCTGAAAGACTTTTCCGGCGATGTCACCGGAATACGCCCTCCGCTATCGTTCTCCCGATAGCGCATGGCGGGCCTGCGCGTCCGCGTGATAGGAAGAGCGCACCATCGGCCCGGATGCCACATGGGTGAAACCCATCTTCTCGCCGGCTACGCGCAGCGCGTCGAACTCCTGGGGAGTCACGTAACGCTGCACTGCCAGGTGATGGGCGCTCGGCTGCAGATACTGCCCCAGCGTCAGCATGTCCACTTCGTGCATGCGCAGGTCGCGCATCACCTGCTCGATCTCTTCGATGCTCTCGCCGAGTCCGAGCATCAGGCCGGATTTGGTCGGCACCCGTGGATGGCGCTGCTTGAAGCGCTGCAGCAGTTCCAGCGAATTCGCATAGTCGGCGCCGGGGCGCGCCTGGCGGTACAGGCGCGGGATGGTTTCCAGGTTATGGTTGAACACGTCGGGCGGCGCCTGCGCGATGATGTCGAGCGCCGTATCCACCCGCCCGCGAAAGTCCGGCGTCAGCACCTCGATCGTGATCGCCGGATTCAGGCGTCGCGTCTCTTCGATACAGGCGACGAAATGTGCGGCGCCACCGTCGCGCAGGTCGTCACGGTCGACCGAGGTGATCACCACGTACTTCAGTCCCATCGCCGCGATCGTCTTGGCCAGGTTCGCCGGCTCTTCCAGGTCGAGGGGATTGGGTCGGCCGTGACCGACGTCGCAGAACGGGCAGCGGC
>CBIHOK010000017.1:0-33974 GCA_966211575.1 uncultured Noviherbaspirillum sp. | reverse complement strand
CGCGTCAGGTTGTAGTCGCGCCGGTTGACGATCTGCAGTTCCAGTTCGACGCCCATGGTGAGCGGGGTCGATGATTTGAAATCGAGCATTATGGTCTCCTAGCTCTTCGCTTCGCCGGCGGCCACCAGCGCGTAGCGGGTACAGATCGGGCCGGCAATTTCCAGTATGACCAGGATCGCGATGATCAGCGCCGACATCTGTGCGTTGAATTCAGGATAGAAGCCGGACGCGTACTGGACCAGGATCATCTTGAAGCCGGACAGCGGCAGCAATCCGACCCCGAGCAATGCTCCCTTGCGCGTGCTGATGCCGTTGGCGCGGGCCAGCAGCGTGGTCAGCGCCAGCGTCACCGCCAGCCGGGTCGCGATGAACGCCAGCGCGATCAGGCCGAATTGCGGCAGGTAGGTGGGTTCCAGGCGGGCGCCGGCGAACACGAACAGCACTACGTAGAGCAGGGTGCTGACCTGGGTGAAATCGGGCTCCACCACCGCGTAGCGCCGGTCTTCGCTGCGGCTGGCAACGCCGAACGCCAGCATCGCGATCAGCGGCGACAGGTTGAGCATGGCGGCCGCGCCGACCGTGGTCGCCACCAGCGCGAATGCGATCACCAGCTGGGCCTGGGTGTCGCGTCCGAGAAACTGCCCAATCCAGATCAGCAGCCGGCTGGCGAGCCAGCCCAGCAGCGTCGACCCTATCAGCAGGTAGAGCGGATGCAGCAGGTATTCGCGCCAGCCGGACTGGAATTCCAGATGCAGCGCCGACATCCCCATCGACAGCCCGATGAAGGCCAGCAGGTTGCCGATCGCTGCGATATTGAGCATGCGCTCGGTCAGCTGTCCTTCGGCCTTGACTTCGCGCACCACGCCGAGTGCGACTGCCGGAGAGGTTGCCATCCCGATCACCGCCACCATGCCGGCCACTGCCTTGTCGATGCCGAGCAAGGTCAGCACTGCGAACAGCGCGACGAAAGTGCACAGGCTCAACACGATGCCGGTGGTCAGCAAGCGCTTTTCACGCAGCAGCCACTTGTAGTCTACCCGCCGACCCAGCTCGAACAGCACCAGGCCGAGCGCCAGGTCGACCAGCGGACCGATCTCGTCGAGCGTGCCGGCATTGACCAGGTTGAAGCCGGCCGGCCCGATCAGCAGGCCGGTCAGCACGTAGCCGGTGATGGCCGGCACCGGCAATGCGCGTGCCACCAGACGGGCGCCGAGAATGCCGGCGACCAGGATCAGGCCGGTCGCGGTCAACAGATTGAGCGCGTGCGGCATCGAGGGGAGAAAGTCCGGTGTCGTCATGTGTTTCCTGTCAGGGTCGTCAAGCGGGGAATCACAACAGCAGGAAGCAGAATGCGGCGATGACGGTCGGCACCAGCGCCGACACGAACAAGCCGAGCGGATTGATCGATTGTTCGTTGAAACTTTCGCCCAGTATCGCAAACCCGGCCGGATTGGGTGCATTGGCGATCACGGTCAGGCCGCCGCCGCAGACGGCACCCGCCACCAGTGCGTATTTTGCCGAGTCGGACATGCCCTTGACCAGGGAGCCGAGATAGGTCAGCGCCGCGTTGTCGGTGATCGCGGTCAACCCGGTGGCGCCGAAGAATAGCACGGTGGCATCCATGCCGCCCAGCAGCGGCTGCAACCACCATTGCTGCTGTCCCCCAAGCACTACCAGGCCGGCCAGGAAGAATGCAACCAGCAAGCCCTCGCGCAGCATCAGCGGATCCTGGTGGCGCTGGTAGGCTTCGGTGAAGCCGAGAAAGAACAGGAACAGCCCCATGAACACCACCGGATGGTGGCTGAATACCACGGTCAGCAGCAGGAAGGCCATGTGGACGAGGATGACGGCAGGCGGTACCGGCGCGGCAGCGTCCTTGTCCGTCGCGGACTTCAGCGCCGTCAGCTCGCGGCGGAACAGCAGGCTGGCGCCGATGCCGTTGATCGCCACCGCCAGCGCGGCTTTCCAGCCGAACACCGAGGCCATGAAGCCGAGATCCCAACCCCAGCCCTGGGCCACCATCAATACCGGCGGCGCCGCATACGGAGTGAGCACGCCGCCGATCGAGACATTGACCAGCAGCACGGCCAGCGTCACATATTTCAGGCGTTCCGAGATGCCGGCACGGAAAAAGCGGTCGCGCAGCATCAGCGCCGCCAGCGTCATCGCGGCCGGTTCGGTGATGAAGGAACCGAGCAGCGGCACCAGCGACAGGCTCAGCAGGTAATAGGCGACCGGTTCCGGCAGCGGCAGGCGGCGCGCGAGCCCCTCGACCAGCCATTTCGCGAAGTAAAGGATGGGCCGGGTGCCGGCGGTGACCAGGATCACGAACACGAACAGCGGTTCGGTGAAATCCTGGGCCTCCAGGTAAGCGACCGCGCCGCCGGGATCGCGCACGGCCGCCATGAACAGCACCAGCACCAGCGCCCAGAAACCGAATACGACTTCCACCTCGCCCAACAGGTGCCAGAGACCGGCATGGCGCGGGCTGACATGCGACAGGTGCTCGAACCATTTGGTGGAAAACGTATGCAATACGGCCAGCGCAAACAGCGCGGCGCCGGCGTATTCGATCAGGGTCGTTTGCGTCATGCGATCCTCGAGGTGAAAAACTGGCGAAGAGTGACAGCGGTTGCGCCGCCGGTCGGGGGTGGCTGGGGCGCCGACCCGAATTCAGCGCTTGTCCGCCGAATATGCTGGCGGTTTCGGCAATTGCAACAGAATGCAACACGATTTGTTGCCGAATCCGCATTCCGCACTGCAACATGGAAGAGGGCGCGGGGGTGTGTAGTGTAGCAGGACTTGCCTGGGTACAAACAGAGCCTCACACGCCCAGGCATCCCGCAATGAAGACGGCGCTTGCTTCGGCACGCGCGCGGCGATCTGTCAAGCCCCGCGGCCTTGCGCGAAGTCAAGGTTTTCCGATAGCTATCTGCACGGCATGCGGGCCGCAAGCGTGCAACGCGTTCAGTGATAGCCCTGGCCCGGCTGCACCTTGCCGCGGAACAGCCAGAACACGAATGCCATGTAGGCGAGGTTCAGCGGCAGCAGGATCACGGTGCCGATCAGCAGGAACATCTGCGACGCCGGGGTGGCGGCGGCCTGCCACAGCGTGATCGACGGCGGCACCAGGTAGGGCGCGTTCGATGCCACCAGGCCGATGAACGCGAGCAGGAACAGGCCGACCGCCGCCACGAACGGCAGGATCGCCCTGTCCTTGCGGATGCCGTACCAGCATAGCCAGGCCAGCAGCAGGGTGGCCAGCGGCACTTGCGACAGTGCATAGAAATCCGGCACCGAAAACCAGCGCTCGGCGATCCGCTCGAATTGCAGCGGGGTCCAGATGCTGATCAGCGCAATGAATGCCAGCAGTGCGAATAGCAGGCGCCGGCCCAGCTGGCGTGCCTGGCGTTCGACCTCGCCGGCGGTCTTCATCATCAGCCAGCAGGCGCCCAGCAGCGCATAGCCGACCACCAGCGCGGCGCCGCATACCAGGCTGAACGGGGTCAGCCAGTCGAGTGCGCCGCCGGCAAAGCGGCCGTTCTCGACATGGATTTCCTGCAGGATGGCACCCAGCACGACGCCTTGCGCGAAGGCGGCGACGGTGGAGCCGGCGGCGAATGCGATATCCCATTTGCGCTGGCGCGGCTTCGCCACCCAGCGGAATTCGAACGCGACGCCGCGAAAGATCAGCGCCAGCAGCATCACGATCAGCGGCAGGTACACCGCCGGCATGATGACCGCATAGGCTTTCGGAAACGCGACCCACAGGCCGCCGCCGCCGAGCACCAGCCAGGTTTCGTTGCCGTCCCAGAACGGCGCCACCGAATTCATCATCTGGTCGCGTTCGGCTTCCTTCCGATAGAACGGAAACAGGATGCCGATGCCAAGGTCGAAGCCGTCCAGGATCACGTACAGCGCGACCGCGGTGCCGATCAGCAGCGCCCAGATTACCGGCAGCGTGTAGCCGATGTCGCTCATGCGTCGCTCGCTGTTTCGCGTGCCGCCGACAGCGGCCGGTTCGGCAAGCCTTCCGGCGGTTCCGGTTCATGCCGCACCGGCTGCGGGCCGGCGCGCAGCATCCGGTAGATGTAGCGGATGCCGATCGAGAACACCACGCAATACACCAGCACGAACAGCAGCAGCGACAGCGCGAGCGTGCCGCCGCTGACCGGCGATGTCGCGTCGGCAGTGCGCAGGATGCCGTAAGCCAGCCACGGCTGGCGGCCGATCTCGGTCACCATCCAGCCGGCCAGGATTGCGATGAAGCCCAGCGGCCAGCAGTAGCCGGCCACCTTCAGGTAGCCGCCGCTCGCCGGCAGGCGGCCGCGCCACCACAGCCAGGCACCGATCCAGCCGAGCGCGATCAGCAGCAGGCCGATGCCTACCATCAGGCGGAATGCAAAGAATACCGGTACGACGGGCGGCCGGTCTTGCGGCGCAAAATCGCCCAGGCCCGGGAAACGGCCATTCAGGTCATGCGTGAGGATCAGGCTGCCGAGCCTGGGAATCGCGATTTCGGCGACATTGCGTTCCTGTTTCGTGTCCGGCCAGGCGAACAGCACCAGCGGCGCCGGCCGGGTGCCGTCCCAATGCGCCTCCACGGCGGCGATCTTGGCCGGCTGATATTCGAGCGTATTGAGTCCGTGCTGGTCGCCCACCAGCAACTGCAGCGGCGCCAGCACCGCCAGCATGCCGATTCCCATGTGCAGCATGGTGCGTGCCTCGCGTTCCCAGCGCCGCTGCAGCAGGTAGCGCGCGCCGGTCGCCAGCACCACCAGCGAGGTGGTCAGGTAGGCGGCGATCATCATGTGGGTGAAGCGGTAAGGAAAGCTGGGATTGAAGATGATGTGGAACCAGCTTTCCGGGTAGGCAATGCCGTCGCGCAGGGTAAAGCCGTCCGGCGTCTGCAGCCAGCTGTTGGCCGACAGGATCCAGAAGCCGGACAGCGCGGTGCCCAGCGCGACGACGATCGACGCCAGCGTATGCAGCCAGGGCGGCACCCGGTTCCAGCCGAACAGCATGATGCCGAGAAAGCTCGCTTCCAGGAAGAACGCCATCAGCACTTCATAGCCGACCAGCGGTCCTATCGTATTGCCGACCGTTTCCGAGAAGCGGCTCCAGTTGGTGCCGAACTGGTATGACAGCACGATGCCGGACACCACCCCCATCGCGAACGACACCGCAAATATCTTCGTCCAGAAGCGCGCCAGCGTGTGGTAGTGCGGCTGGCCGGTGCGCAGCCAGATTACTTCAAGTGTCGCGATGAATGCCGACAGGCCGATGGTGAAAGCAGGAAAGATGATATGGAAGCTGATGGTGAAGCCGAACTGGATGCGGGCGAGCAGGGTGGGATCGATGCCGGCGAACGATTGCATGAAGCGCTCCATGTTAGGCAGCTGCCGTGCAATGCGCCGGCCTGTGCTTAGACCGGCGGAAGCCTGCTCGTCGCCGTGTGGCGTGTGAAAGTTTGATTGGCCTCAAGCGCGTACCTGGGGCAGCAAACGCAGCGGGCGGACTTGCCGCTTGAATACAGGCATGCGCCGGATACAATGAACTGGAGCGACAGCGCCGGCGAGGCCTCGCGGCGCGCCAGAACAAGCACCGGTCGGCACCCATGGTTCCGCGCCGGAAATTTTCATCCCTCAGCCCGCAGCTCGTGACCACTGCGTATTTTCGTTTCCATGCCGAACTGAATGCGTTTCTCGCGCCCGACCGCCGGCAGCGCACATTCAGCCAGCGCTGCGCACGTGATGCCAGCGTCAAGCACATGATCGAAGCTCTCGGTGTCCCGCATACGGAGGTCGACCTGATCCTGGTCGACGGTACGCCGGTCGACTTCTCGCATCGCCTGCGCGAAGGCGAACAGGTCGGCGTCTACCCGGCCTTGCCGGCGCTCGCGCCGGATGCGCCGCCGTTGCGGCCTCCGGCCCGGGCGCTGCGTTTCATTGCCGATGCCCACCTCGGCCAGCTTGCCCGCAACCTGCGCATGCTCGGTTTCGACGTGCTGTACCGCAACGACTACAGCGATGCCGAGGTCGCGCGCATTTCTGCCGAACAGGAGCGCGTGGTCCTCACACGCGACCGCGACCTGCTGATCCGCAAGGAAATCGTATACGGCTGCTACCTGCATGCGCTGGAGCGCGACGGGCAGGTGCTGGAAGTGATGCGCCGCTTCCGGCTGGCACCGGCGGTGCGCGCCTTGAGCCGCTGCCTGAGCTGCAACGGCCTGCTGCGCGTGGTCGACAAGGAAGCGGTCGCGCAGCGGGTGCCGCACCATAGCCGGCAAGCTTATGAACGCTTCTACGAGTGCGACTGCTGTGCGCAGGTGTATTGGGAGGGCTCGCATGTGACGCGGATGCGCCTGCGCGTGGAGCGGGTGCTGCGACTGGCGGGCGACGCGGAGGAGTCCTGATGCTACCCGCGCTGCATTGTCGCCACCGGATATTGTCATGACTTGCCAGTTTTCCCCCGCCTGCGAACGCAATCGCGAACCGATCCTCGCCATTCTGCGCGATGCATTCGCCGGCGCGCACAAGGTGCTTGAAATCGGCAGCGGCACCGGGCAGCACGCGGTGTATTTCGCCCGGCATCTTCCGCACCTCGTGTGGCAGACCAGCGATCTGCCGCAGAACCACCCGAGCATTCTTGCCTGGCAACAGCAGGCGGCCTTGCCCAACGTGTTGCCGCCGCTGGCGCTTGATGTCGGCGGCACCTGGCCGGCTGGAGGCTACGACGCAGTCTTCAGCGCGAACACCTGTCACATCATGGCCTGGGACGAAGTGCGAGCGATGTTTGCCGGCATCGGGCGCGTGCTGGCACCGGACGGCGTGCTGGCCATATACGGCCCGTTCAATTATGGCGGCGCCCATACCGGACCCGGCAATGCCCGCTTCGACGCGGCGTTGCGGGCGCAGGCGCCGCATATGGGGATCCGCGATGCGGAAGCGGTCTGCGCGCTGGCAGCCGCGCAGGAACTGGCGCAGGTGGCCGATCATGCGATGCCGGCCGACAACCGCTTGCTGGTATGGCGGCGCAAGTCAGCCCGACCCGCCTCGCCGATCAGGGGCGGCATCCCGCTCCCCTCCGGTTGAGAGAGGTCAACGCGTGCAATTCTGATATCGGATACGTTGGGGCATTGCCCATTCATGACCGAACAGAAAAAATTGCGCTTTGTCGATGTCACGATGTTCTACACCGCGGAAAGCGGCGGGGTGCGTACCTACCTGACCGCGAAAGCGCAATGGCTGGCGCGCCAGACCAGTATCGAGCATCTGGTGGTGGCGCCCGACCGCATCGAAAGAAAGCGTAGCCGGGGTTTCATCGGCGTGCCCAGTGTTCCGGTGCCGTATGCGCACGGCTACCGGATGCCCCTGTCCAGCCGCCTCGCTGCGCAGCGGATAATGTGGTTGCGGCCGGACATCATCGAAGTGGGCGACCCCTATCAGCTGGCCTGGGCGGCGCTGCGCGTGAAGGATAGGCTCGACGTGCCGGTGGTGGCCTTCTGTCACTCCGATCTGCCGCGGCTGATCGCGCAGCGCTTCGGCTTCAGCGCCCAGCGCATCGCCACCCGCTACATGCGCAGCCTGTACCGGCAGTTCGACCTGGTGCTTGCGCCCAGCCATGTGATGACGCGCCAGTTGCGCGACCTCGGCATCGGCCGCGTGCGCCATCAGCCGCTGGGTGTCGATACCGACATATTTTCGCCGCAGCGGCGCAACCCTTCGTTGCGTGCCGAACTGGGCTTGCGCGACGATACCCGGCTGCTGGTTTATGCCGGGCGCTTTACCCGGGAAAAGAAATTGCCTCTGCTGCTGGAGGCGGTGCGCCGTCTCGGCGCCCCCTACCACTTGCTGATGATAGGCAGCGGCGGCAAGCCGCCGCCCAGCGAGCGTGTCACCTACCTGCCGTTCCAGCGCGATACCCGGCAACTGGCAAGCCTGATCGCGAGTTGCGATGCGCTGGTGCATGCGGGCGACCAGGAAACCTTCGGCCTGATCGTGCTGGAAGCGATGGCTTGCGGCATCCCGGTGGTGGGCGTGGCGGCCGGCGGCGTGGGCGAGCTGATCGACGACGGCACCGGCATACGCGTCGCTCCCGGAAGCGCGGTGGCGCTGGCCGACGGTATCGCCGCCCTGTACGAACGCGACTTGCAGCTGTTGGGCGAACAGGCACGGCGCAAGGTGCTGGCGCAGTTCGACTGGCGCCAGGTGATTCCGCAGCTGATGGGCCAGTACAGCAGCCTGTTCGCGGCCCACCGCCATGTCGATTTCGGGCTGGAGACGCGCTATGTCCCGGATTGAGGGCATGCGCGCGCTATGCGTGTCGATCCACGACGTGGCGCCATCCACCTGGGCTCAATGCACGCAACTGCTGGACGCGGTCCACGCAGTGGCGCAGATCCCGGTGTCGCTGCTGGTAGTGCCGGACTATCATCGCCGGCATCTGAGCGATACGCGCTATGAATATGCGCTCGGGAAGCGCCTGGAGCGCGGCGACGAACTGGTGCTGCACGGCTATAGCCACCTGGATGAAGCGGCTCCGGCCACCGGCTGGCGCGAGCGTTTCACGCGTGAACTCTACACCCGCAGCGAAGGCGAGTTTTACGCAATCGGGCGCGACGATGCCAGGCATCGCCTGGAACTCGGCTGTGCCTGGTTCCAACGGCGAGGCTGGCCGCTGCACGGTTTCGTCGCGCCGGCCTGGCTGATGGGGCCGGGCGCCTGGGCCGCGCTCGCTGATTTTCCGTTTTGCTACACCACCACGCTGCGGCGTTTCTACCTGCTGCCGCAGCGGCAGGCGCTGTCGGCCCGCAGCCTGGTGTGGACGGTGGGCAGCGGTTGGCGCCGGGCCATGTCGAAAAGCTGGAACGGCATGCTGGTCCAGGCCATGGCCGCGCGGCCGCTGGTGCGTGTCAGCCTGCATCCGGCCGACGCCGCCCATCCGGACATCGTGCGCCAGTGCCAGGCGCTGCTGGCCGGCCTGCTCGAAACGCGCGAGGCGATGACCAAGGCGGCGTTTACGCAGGCGTGGCGTGCAGGCAGGCGGCGCCGCCTGCAAGTCAGTGCACATGCAGGTTCGCTTGCACCTTGAGCAGGTCGCCGAACATCTCCGCGTCTATCGGTGCGCTGAAATAGTAGCCCTGCACGCTGTCGCATTCGTGTTCGCGCAGGAAATCGTACTGCTGCTGGGTTTCCGCTCCTTCGGCGATCACGCTGCATTCCAGGCTGTGCGCGAGGCTGATGATGGCGCGCGTGATGGCGGCATCGCCGTCGCTGGCCGGTATGCCCTGCACGAACGAGCGGTCGATCTTGACGGCGCGAATCGGGAAGCGCTTGAGGTGGGCGAGCGACGAGTAGCCGATGCCGAAATCGTCGATCGCGACCGTGATGCCGAGGTCGCGCAGCATGTTGAGCACGGCGATCGCGCGGTCCGGATTCTCCATTATCGCGCTCTCGGTGATTTCCAGTTCCAGATAGCGTGCCGCCAGCCCGGTCTCTTCGAGAATCTGGGCGATGTTCTGCGCCAGCTTGTCGTCGGCCAACTGGTGCGCCGACAGGTTGACCGCGACCTTCAGGCGTGCCGGCCATAGTTCCTGCCAGCGCCTGTTTTGCTGGCAGGCGGTGCGGATCGTCCAGTAGCCGATCTGGCGGATCAGGCCGATTTCCTCGGCAATCGGAATGAAGCGTTGCGGCGGCACCGTTCCGAGTGTCGGATGCTCCCAGCGCAGCAGCGCCTCCATGCCGGCGATGCGATTGCTCATCACGTCGACCTTCGGCTGGTAGTGCAGCGCCAGCTGCCCCAGTTCGATCGCCGAGGCAAGTGCGTATTCGATCGCCAGCCGCTCGGTCGTATGCTGGTTCATGTCGCTGGCGTAGTAGCAGTAGGCGTTGCGGCCCATTTCCTTGGCCCTGTACATCGCGATGTCGGCACTCTTGAGCAGCGCGTCGGCATTGGCCCCGTCGCTCGGATAACGGCTGATGCCGATGCTGGTGGTGATCGCCAGCCGCTCTCCCTGCGGCAGGAACGGCGGCTGGAACGCGGCCAGGATTTTTTCGGCGACGATGCCGCCCCGGTGCGGCTCGTCGACGTTTTCCAGCAGCACCACGAATTCGTCGCCGCCCAGGCGCGCCACCGTGTCCGATTCGCGCAGCAGGCCTTGCAGCCGGGTGGCAGTCTCGCGCAGCACCCGGTCGCCGATTGCATGCCCCAGTGTATCGTTGATGTTCTTGAAGCGATCCAGGTCCAGGAACAGGATTTCCAGCGAGCGGCCGGGCCGCTGCGCGATCGACAGCGCGTGCGCCAGCCGTTGCAGGAACAGCGCGCGGTTGGGCAGGCCGGTCAGCGAGTCGTAGTGCGCCAGGTAAGCCATCGCGGCCACGTTCTTCTTGCGTTCGGTGACGTCATGCATGATGTACAGCACCGCGAAGCGTCCCTTGTGCAGGAAGGGCGAGGAATTCACTTCGAAGTCGATCTTGCTGCCATCCAGTCGGCGCATCCGCTTCTCGGTCGGAGGCACGCTCTGACCCTGTTCCAGCGCGGCCATGCGCTCCCGTGCCTGCGGCTGGCAAGACGGATCGAGCAGGTCGAAAAAGCGCTTGCCGACGATCTGTCCGGCATCGTCGGCGCGCAGCAGGACGGCGGCGGCACGATTGGCAAACACGATCAGGCCGTCCTGCTGCACCAGGATCGCATCCGGCGACAATTCCACCACCATCCGGTAGCGCTCCTCCGCTTCGCGCAGCGCCGCTTCCGCCTGCTTGGCCTCGGTGACGTCCTGGACGGTGCCGAACACGCGCAGCGGGCGGCCGGCGCCATCGGTCTGGACGTTGCCGCGCGCGGCCAGGGTACGGGTCTGGCCGGACGGCAGCAGGATACGGTGTTCGACATGGAAAGGGCCGCCGTCGCGGCTGCCGCCGTGCATCACATTGCGCAGGCGCCCGAGGTCATCGCAATGAATCAGCGCCCGGCAGGTTTCCGGTGTAGGCGTGAAGTTGTCGCGGCTCACGCCATAGATCCGGTACAGCTCGTCCGACCAGGTGATTTCGCCGCTGGCGACGTCCCAGTTCCAGCTGCCGATCTGTGCCAGGTGCTGCGCCTCTTCTAGCTGGCATTCGACCCGGCGCCGTTGCCGGATATCCAGCCGCAGCGCCTCGGTACGCTCGCGCACCCGCTGTTCCAGCGCGTCGCGCTCGGCGGTCAGCCGTTGCTCCGCGCGGTCGCGCTGGTGCAGCAGGTTGGCCAGTGCCAGTCCGGTGACGCCGATGATGGCGACATACAGCATCAGCAGCAGCAGGGAGGTGTTCATGTCCGTGCTGGCAAACGGACCGCTGCCATGGACGGTGTTCCAGACCGCGATCATGCAGATGGCGGCAGTGGTCCAGGTCACCGCGGCCAGCCGGAAACGGAAGGCGGCCCAGATCACGAACGGTATCGGCAGGTAGGTCAGCGGCCAGCGTCCCAGTGAATCGCCGAACGCGATGACGGTGGCGATCGGCAGCAGCAGCACGAAGGCCGCCGCTTCCGCGATGCCGGAGGGCCATTCCTGCCGCTCGTGCCGTTCCTGCTGCTCCTGTTGCTGGCGCAGCGTCAGCAGCAGCGGCACGCCGACGATCATGCCGGTTGCGTCGCCGATCCACCATGACAGCCAGCCATGGGCGAGCAGGCCGGGAGCGGCGCCGGCCAGCGCCAGTCCGGCGATGCCCACGCTGGCTCCCACCATGCTGCAGGCAGCGACGATGCCGACGAACCTGAATACGTTCTGCTCATAGATGAAGCGCGAACGGGAAGGATAGTAGCGCCTTATCAGCCATGTACCGGCCAGCGCTTCCAGGCAGGCGCTCACCCCGATCAGCGCACTCGGCAACCAACCCGGACCCGCCAGCCAGACTCCGAACGCCGCTCCCAGCCAGATCGCCGGCAATATGCCCAGGCCCCAGCTCAGGCAGGCCCACAGCGCGAGCGCGGCGGGCGGCCAGAACGGGCTGGCCATATTCGGCAGTGCCGTGAAAATCAGGAACATCTGGCTCGTGAGGCAATACCCGACCGCTACCGCTGCCAAGCGCACGGCCCAGGCGCGCCGGCCGGCAGTGCGCGCGGCGGCATTGCCAGCCGGCGGCACGGAGTTGTCGGAGTGCGGCATCCGCGGACCTTTCCGAATCCAGGTAGTCAGGACGTGGTGGTAAAGCTCATGTGTCGTGGACGGATACCCGAGCGCGCTTCGGCCATCGACGCAAATTCGCCCTCGAAGCGTGCCCGACCGTCGGCGCCGCGTCCTTTTCCGGCGGCCCGAAACGTTGTTCCTGCCGGTATGGACAACATGGAAACCACTTGTTAACAGAGAGGCAATGCGCTGCCAAGTTCACTCCGATGCGGATGTTGGTCATGCCGGGTTGATGAGGGGATGGAAGCGTTGAGTGTGGCGGAACGACGCGTGGGTCCGCAACAACGATACCCCCATATTCATGGGAGTTTTCCGGAGCAGGGCGCAAGTATTTTGCGTTGGATCAAGTGTCTGCGGTATATTTTCCATATGGCAAGTAAAGGCCTGCGGGCCTTCGGTATCGATCGCGCAAGATGCCGGCTGCACTGCCCGCGAGACGCGAACCGCACGGGGTGGAAAATAATGAGCAAACATGGATGGCGCCTGGCCGCCGGTCCGGCGCTGGCGCTGGTGATGGCTGCCGCTGCTGCGGCACCGGGAGACGAAGCCACCCGCTTCGACATCGCACGTTTCCAGGTGGAGGGCAATACCCTGCTGCCGGAGCGGACCGTCGAGCAGATCGTGGCCCCGCATGCCGGCAAGGGGCGCGACTTCGGCGACGTGGAGCGCGCGCTGGAAGCACTGGAAGCGGCATACCGCGCGCGCGGCTACAGCCTGGTGCAGGTGGCGCTGCCCGAACAGGAGCTGAACCATGGCGTAGTCAGGCTGAAAGTGGTCGAAACCCGGATCGGGAAAGTGCGCGTCGAGGGCAACCGCCATCTCGACGAGGCCAATATCCGCAACAGCCTGCCCGGTTTGCGTGAAGGCCAGGTGCCGAACATCCGGGAGATTTCATCCAGCCTGAAGCTGGCCAACGAAAACCCGGCCAAGAAGACCGCGCTCCAGTTGCAGGGCGGCAGCGCCGACGATGAAGTCGACGCGGTGCTCAAGGTGAGCGACCAGAAACCATGGAACATCGGCGCCAGCGTCGACAATGCCGGCAACAGCAGCACCGGCGACCATCGCCTTACCGTGCAGTACCAGAACGCGAACCTGATGAATCGCGATCAGGTGCTGACGCTGCAGTACACCACCACCCTCGAAAAGCCGAGCCAGATCAGCGTGTACGGCGTCGGCTACCATCTGCCGCTGTATGCCTGGGGCGATTCGGTCGACCTGTTCGCCAGCTATTCGGACGTGGACTCGGGCACCGTGTCGGCCGGCATCTTCAACCTCGCCGTCAGCGGCAAGGGCACGGTGGCCGGCGCCCGCTACAACCATAACCTGCGCCGCATCGGCGGCTACGAATCGAAGCTGGTGTACGGCTTCGACTACAAGGCCTACCAGAACGACGTCACCTTGCAGGGCATACAGCTCGGCAACGACGTGACCGTGCATCCGCTCAGCATCGGCTATGCCGGCAGCTGGACCGGAAAACAGGGCCAGGCCGATTTCAGCGTCAGCGCGCTGCATAACATTCCGGGCGGCGACCGCGGTGGCAGCGCCGACTTCGAGCGGGTGCGCGCCGGCGCCTCCGCCAGCTACAACATCCTGCGGCTGGCCGCCAACTATGCGCGCGCACTGCCGTACGACTGGCAAGTGCGGCTGCGCGCCAGCGGGCAATACAGCCGCGACCGGCTGGTGCCGGGCGAGCAGTTCGGCGCCGGCGGCGAGTATTCGGTGCGCGGCTTCGACGAGCGCGAAATCGCGTCCGACAGCGGTAATACGGCGAGCGCCGAACTGTACACGCCCAACCTGTGCCACGGCGGCGCCCAGTGCCGTGCGCTGGCTTTCTACGATACGGGTTACGTGAGCCGCAACGATGCGCTGCCGGGCGAGATCGCGCAGGCATCGATCGGCAGTGTCGGCGTCGGCTACCGGATGAACATCGGCAGCGCCTGGTCGCTGCTGGTCGATTATGGCCGCGTGGTGGATGCCGGCATCACGCGCTCGCGCGGCGACGACAGCATTCATTTCAGGCTGGCGCTGTCCTATTGAAGCGGCCACATGAGCGGCAACGGCAAGCAAGGGGAAAGAACATGACGAGAGATGCCGATACGCAAGCTGGCGGCCGGCGGCAGATGCGGCGCAAGCTGCTGGCCGTCCTGGTCGCCGGCTGCTTCGGGCCGGGAGCGGCGCATGCCAATCCGGTCGGCCCGCAGGTGGTCAGCGGACAGGCCGGCTTTTCCACCCAGGGCAATACGCTGACGGTCACCAACACCCCGGGCGCCATCATCAACTGGCAGAGCTTCTCCATCAACCAGGGTGAAACCACGCGTTTCCTGCAGCAGAACGCGAACAGCGCAGTGCTCAACCGCATCACCGGCCAGGACCCGTCGCAGATCCTGGGCGCGTTGCAGTCGAACGGCCGGGTATTCCTGATCAACCCGAACGGCATCCTGTTCGGGCAGGGCGCGCAAGTCGACGTCAACGGCCTGGTCGCATCGACGCTGAACATCAGCGACGGCGATTTCCTGTCCGGGAAAATGCGGTTCGACGCCGGCGCCCGTGCCGGCAGCGTGCGCAACCAGGGCGCGATCACCACGCCCGGCGGCGGCCAGGTCTATCTGATTGCGCCCGACGTGGAGAACAGCGGCATCATCAATGCGCCCGGTGGCGAGGTGCTGCTGGCGGCCGGCCATAGCGTGCAATTGGTGGATTCCGCAGATCCCGCGATGCAGGTGGTGGTCAGCGCGCCGGCCGACCAGGCGCTCAATCTCGGCAGCGTGGTCGCGCAGGGCGGGCGGATCGGCATCTATGGCGCGCTGGTCAACCAGCGGGGCGTCGTCAATGCCGATAGCGCGGTGGTGGGCGCGGACGGCCGCATCGTCCTTAAGGCAAGCAACACCACGCTGCTCGAAGCCGGCAGCCGCACCAGTGCGACCGGCGCCGGCAGCGGCGGCAGCATACGGATACTCGGCCGGCAGGTCGGCCTCGACGGCGACGCCAGCGTCGACGCCAGCGGCCGCAGCGGCGGCGGCAGCGTGCTGATCGGCGGCGATTACCAGGGCAAGAATCCGGCGGTGCCGAATGCGGACAAGGTTTACCTGGGAAGCGGCGTGACGGTTTCGGCCGACGCGCTCGATTCCGGCGACGGCGGCAAGCTGGTGGTGTGGTCGAACCAGGCCACGCGCGCCTACGGCAAGCTGTCCGCGCGCGGCGGTACGGAGGCGGGCAACGGCGGCCGCATCGAAACCTCCGGCCATTACCTGGACGTGGCCGGAATCCGGGTCGACGCCGGCGCCGCGCACGGCCGCAGCGGGAGCTGGCTGCTCGATCCTTACGACATCACTGTCACCATCGACAGCATGTCGCCGCTGAGCGATGCCGACCAGTTCGCCGATCTTTCCGGCGCCAACGCGACCGTCAGCCCGAACGATATCAACGCCGCCAATGCCGACGTGATGCTGCAGGCGACGCACGACATCAACTTCAACGACGCGATCAACATTACTACGCCGAACGTCGGCCTCACCGCCGAAGCCGGCAACAACATCAATGTCAATGCCCCGATCGCGACGCTGGGCGGGAACCTGACGCTGGCTGCCAACGCCAGCTCCTATGCGAGCGGCAGCGGGGCGGTGACGATCAACAGCGGCGGCGCCCTCGCAACCCAGGGCGGCGCGATCACGCTGAGCGGGGCCGCGATCAGCCTGCAGTCGCCATCCGGCCTGAACGGCGGACCGGTGACGCTGCTGGCCGACAGGATGGCCTTGTACGGTCCGATCAATTCGAACGGCAACCGGGTAGTGCTGGCGCCGGCGACCGGCGGCACCGCGATCGACCTTGGCACCGGTGATACCGATACCAAGCCCAACACGCTGGAACTGTCGAACCAGGAACTGGGCCACATCAACAGCGGTGCGCCGGTGGCGGTCGGCAACGAAGCCAGCAGCGGCGCGATCACCATCAAGTCGATGCTGACGCAGAACTTCCCGTCGCTCAGCCTGCTGTCGGCCGGCGCCATCACCCAGGACCCGGGGGCGCTGCTGGGCGGCGGCCTGTCGCTGCGGCTGCAAGGCAGCTCGATCACGCTGCTGGAAAACAACCCGACCGGCGTGATCGCGGCCAAGACCACCGGCGGCGATTTCCTGTATCACTCGGCCAACGGCATATCGGTCCAGTCGGTGGATGGACTGGACGGCATCAGCGTGCCCGCCTCGTCCAACATCATGCTGTATTCCGACAAGAACATCGGGCAGAGCAGCGGGATCAGCGGCGGCGGCCTGATCGCGATCGGCAGCGGCGGTATCAGCCTGATGAATCCGGCCAACAACGTCAGCCGCTTCGCCGCGGCGCTCTCCGCCGGCAGCGATTCCGGCGGCCTCGAATATTACAACCAGGGCAACCTGGAAATCGGCACCGTTTCCACCGCCTACCTGACCTCCAACGGCGTATCGACCGACAATCTGTCGATACGCCTGATGACCGGGCCGCATACCGGGCTGAAAATCACCCAGCCGGTGGTGGCCGGCACTACCGGCACCGTCGACCTGACCACCGATGCGCTGACACTGAACAGCACGGTCACCGCCAACGAAGTCAGCATCCGTCCGCACAGCAGCGGCCGCCCGATCACGATCGGTTCGACCAACTGCCACGAAGTCGATACGGCGGACGGCAGTTGCCTTGCCGTTACCCAGTTGTGGCGCGTGATCGCGCCCACCATCGGGATCGGCCAGGACGGCAGCGACGTGATTTCCGGCACCTCCGACAACACTCTATCGGGGCCGATCTACGTCGAAGGCATCACCAACGGCGTCTCGACCGCCACCGACCGCAACGTGCTCACCACCCGCATCGGCCTGCTGTCCGGCGCCGGCGTCAGCCAGAGCGGCACCACCGGCATCGACGTGCAGGATCTGGGCGCGGTGGCCGGCGGCAGCGGCTCGGTCGAGTTGACCAACTCCGCCAACAAGGTGGCCAATCTCGCCGGCAAGACCCAGGGCGGCGACTTCGCCTTCGCCAATTCCGGGAACATCAACGTGACCACGCTCAGCGATGCCAATGCCGGCAGCCTGCCTTCCGTCGACCAGACGTCGCAGTCCAGCCTGCTGCTGGCGTCGGGATCCGTGGTTTCCGGCGGCAGCCAGGTATCGGCCGCTCCCGGCAGCTACAGTCTGCCCGGCATCAACGCCGGCAGCGGCAATGTCACGCTGAAGACACCGGGCGCGATCAGCGGGGGCAGCGTGGTCGGTAACGGCCTGACCGCGGTTGCCGGCAACGGGATCGACCTCTCCACGCAGGTGGCGTCGCTGAGCGCCATCAATACCGACAACAGCGGCACTTCCGCCATCAACATCGTCAACACCGGCGTGCTGACGCTGAACGACGTGAAGCAGGCCGGCAGCGCTGGCGGCGCCATCAACATTTCCAACTACGGCGCGCTCACCCTGGCTTTCCAGCACAGTGTGTCCAGCGGCAGCGGCGCCATCACGCTGCAGGCGCACAGCCCGCTCACGGTGAACGGCACGGTGACTTCCGGCAGCGGCAACATCGAGCTCGACGCGCTCAGCAGCAACGCCGGCAACGATACGCTGACCATCAACGGCAACGTCAGCACCAGCGGCAGCGTCAAGCTGCAAGCCGGCACCGCGCTGGCGTTGAACGGTGTGGTCAGCGGCTCCAGCGTCACCCGGAACGTCAACGGCGTCGTCACCACCGGGGCCGGCGGCTGTTCGACCGGCTCCACGTCGGCCTCGTGCACCACCATTGCGGTCAATACCAGCACCGTCGTCAGCGTCACCGACACCGCGGTCAATACTTCCATTACCCAGGGCGCCGGCACAAGCGTTTCCGCCACCGGCGCGACGACGGCCGTGGCGACGGACGACAGCGCCAGCAACAGCACTTCAAGCAGCGACAGCAGCAAGGACGACGGCAAGACGGATGGCAAGAAGGACGAGAAGCAGGATGTCGGCGCCTCGCAAAAGGACAAGGGAGCGAAGAAAGATGAACCGCCCAGGAAAATGTATTGCAACTAGCCTGCTGTGCCTGCTGGCGCTGTGCGCGGCGGCATTCGCACAGGCCGCCCAGACGGTCGGCACCGTGATCAACTTGAGCGGCGCATTGCTGGCGAAGAAGGATGACGGCACCGTCAAGATCCTGGCGCAGAAGTCGGCGGTCGAGCAGGGCGATACGCTGATCAGCCAGAAGAACAGCTATGCTCGTATCCGCTTCATCGACAACAGCGAAATGACCTTGCGCCCCGATACCCAGCTCAAGATCGACAGGTTTTCCTACGCGGCGGACAAGCCGGAGCAGGACAGCGCGCTGTTCAACCTGGTCAAGGGCGGCCTGCGCTCGATCACCGGCCTGCTCGGCAAGCGCAACCACTCGCGCTTCGGCATGCACACGCCGACTGCGACCATCGGCATACGCGGCACCATCTTCATCGCCGAATACGTGCCGCCGTCCGAGCCGGCGGTGGCTGCCTACGGCTTCTCCAGCTTCGCGTCCGCGCCCGACGCGCTGATCGCGCAATACGCTGTCCGCAGCGATGCGCCTTACGGCAGCCTGCCGGCGCGCGCCGCGCCTTTGCAGGTGGCACAGAACATTCCGTCCACGCCCCAAGGCCGCGCGCCGGGACTCTATGTCCAGGTGCTGGATGGCATGATCAACGTCAGCAACGGCGGCGGTTCGCAGAATTTCGCAGCCGGCCAGTTCGGCTATACGCCCAGTTTCCAGCAGCCTCCGGTGATCCTGCCGGCCAATCCCGGCATGCACTTTTCGCCGCCGCCGGCATTTTCGTCGAGCAGTGCGCCGCAGTCCGGGACGAACGGGTCCGGCAAATCCGACGGCGTCGACTGCGTGGTGCGCTGACCGCCGGGAGCGCGACGAAATGGATAGCGCCAGGGGAACCGGCAATTTCCAGCTGATGGGGGCGGGCGCTGCGTTCCGCGAGCAGATGTGCGAAATGATCGCGGACACCCAGTTGTTTTCCGACTTCGAGTGGCAGGATATCGAAGCGCTGGCAAGCTACGTGCAGTGCTACCAGGTAGGCGCGGGCACGACCGTATTCCACGAAGGGGACCCCGGCCATTACCTGTGCCTGCTGGTGCGCGGCCAGGTGGAGATCCGCAAGAACGACCATGAAGGCAAGCCGCACCGGATGGTGATGATCACGCGCGGCAAGACCATCGGCGAAATGTCGATCGTCGACGGCGAACCGCGCTCGGCCACCTGTGTCGCTGTGCAGGACAGCGAACTGTTGCTGCTCACCCGAGACAACTACGCCCGCATCATCCGCGAGCGCCCGGTGCTGGCGGTGCACATCCTGTCGAAACTGGCGCGCCTGATGAGCCAGCGGCTGCGCAGCGCGAGCGGGCAACTGGTCGAGTACCTGGAGCCGGGCGCCTGACCACGGGATTGCAGAATCCGGCCTCTACACTAATTCGCAAAACGTTCTACTGTTGCGGCTTCTCGTTCAGCGTGATCGCGATCCGTCCCGGACGCGGGTCCTGCGTGCTCGGCAGGCGCACATTGAAGTTGCCGGTCACGAGATCCTGCGCCTTGCTCCAGTGCTTGCCGTCGCGGCTCGCATAGTCGTTGTACAGGTAGATGTCCTTGGCCAGCGTGACCGTCAGCGTCTTGCGGTCGGTCTTGCTGAAGATGTTGCCGTCCACGACCGCTTCTGCAGTCACCGGCTTGCCGGCGGGGATGTGCAGGATGTAAGGCACCGAGGGTTTCGGCTGGCCCCATTCGACGACCGGCATGTTCGCCGTCCGGTCCGGCGACGGCAGCGTCGAGCAGGCGGCCATCAGGCACAGGGGGGCGAGGGCAAGCAGATGGATCTTCTTCATTTCTTCTCCTTAGGAAGGTGGACGGAATAATTTGCCGATTTGGACGCGCCTGACGGAATGCAATGCAAGGCACGAGGAGGAGTCATAGCGGGGCTATGGCGACGACGAGCAACGCCGCAGTGCGCCCGCCAGGCGTGGAACAAATCGGCAAATTATTTCGTGCACATTTCTTAGACAGGGTGGGTACGTAAATCTTCGTTGTCGTCGTGCAGTATCGCGGGGCGCGCCTGGCTGACGATGCGTTCGAGCTGGTGCAGATAGTCGGCCAGTGCGTCCAGCCCTTGCCGGGTCAGGCTGTAGATCGTCTGGCGCGAACCCGCGGTGTCGTCCTTGGTCGCCTGCACATAATCGCATTCGCTCATCTTCTTCAGATGCGCTTCGAGGTTGCCGTCGGTGACGTCCAGCGTGCGCTTCAGTTCGCTGAAGCTTGCATGGCCGCGGCCGGCCAGATAGGCGGCGATCTGCGTGCGCAGCGGCTGGTGCAGGATAGGGTCGAGCAGAGTATTGACCATTCACTGCCTCCGTTCGGTGTCGTAGCGGATCACCGCGTGCAGCGCGGGCGCGCCATGCGCATCGAGCCCGGTGCGGAAAACCAGCGAGCTGATCCGGAAGGTTTCATGGAAGCCGAGCCAGTCATCGCCGTAGCGGTAGCGCCCGGTCGGTTCGCCGCCCTGCATTTCGATTTCGACGGGGCGCGTCAGTCGCAGCTGGATCGGTTCGATGGGTTCGGCGGCCGCATACGGTCCGTCGATGCTGACCGTCAGCGGCACCATGGCGCCGGCGGGAAGCGTGAGCAGGTAGTGGCCATGGCGCAGAGGTGCCGAAGCTGCCGGCAGCGCGGCCAGCGCGCTCGCCTCCTCGCCTGAAGAGCGGGCGTGATAGATCGTCAGCGCCGGCGCCAGCACCGCCGCCAGCCACAGCAGGCTCTGGCCCAGGCGCTTGATGAAATGCATCCGCCGGCCGCCGTCGAGCATCAGGCCCAGCACCGGCAAGCCGATCCCGAATGCGCAAACCGCCAGCCAGCGGGTTTCCGCGACCGGCACCTCGAGCGCGATCGGCACGATGCCCAGCAGCAGCATGCCGGCGCCCACCCACTCGGGCAGCTCCTCCGAGAACGCGCCGTGGATGAACAGGCCGACGCCGAAGATCGCGATCCAGAAGCAGTAGACCAGCCTCCCGTCTCCGGTCATCACTATGCCGCTGGTCAGCACGATGGCAATCGCGACCAGCAGCCACCAGATTTTCGTGATCTGCTGCTGCGCGAATGGAATGGTGAGGTCGTGGCGCCGCACGAAGCGCAGCGTCAGCAGCCGGTCGAGACAGGCGACCGGCACGAACACCAGCGCCAGGATCAGCAGCACCGCCAGGCCGAACTGCCAGGGCGCGGTCAGTTGCAAGGCGCGGATCAGCGGATCGGTCGCGGCGCACAGCCATCCGGCCGCGCCGCCCCACAACAGCAAGGTGTGGCGATGAATGCGCAGCGGCCGCTGGCCGCGCATGAGCATGCTCTGGATGGAGTCGATCTGGTGTTGGGCAGGGTTCATGGCTGACTGACAACTCTGAATTTCAGAGCATATTACTCTGAAATTCAGAGTTGTCAATATTTTATGCTTGTTATTTGGAAATCAACAAATTATTATTGACTTGATTAAATGAAAATATTGCCGAAACTCAGCTTCCTTCCGCAACAGCGTTCCCCGATGCATTTCTTCGATTTCAAGCAACCGCTCGCGACGAGGACGCGCAAGCGTTCGAGCAAATCCTTGGTAAAGGGCGCGAGAGCGGAGTGCTTGCGCCCTTTATTTCCTTGCGGCAATATCGGGAATAAAACGGAGGGCGTATGCATTCGATGAGACGAGCGACAGCACCTTGCATCCGGGCGATCGGTTTTACGCTCATCGAATTGCTGGTCGCCGTCGCAATTGTCGGAATACTGCTAGCCATCGCGCTGCCCAGCTATGTCGACTACGTGCAGCGCGGAAAAATAACGGATGCAACGTCCACGCTCGCGCAACAGAAAATCCTGATGGAGCGCTGGTATCAAGACCACCGGGAATACGGTTCCAGTGAGTGCGGCCCGTCGGTTCCGGCCAGCTCCGATTTCACTTATACCTGCAGCTGGGGAACAAGCGGCGACAACCAGAGCTTCCTGCTCACCGCGACCGGGAAAGCATCGAGCGGCATGTCGGGCTACGAATTCACCATCGACGAAAGCGACTCGAAACAAACGACGCATTTCGACGGCGACAATGTGACCCGCAACTGCTGGATCACCAGGCAAAACGAATCATGCTGACGGCAAGCCTGTCGCGACGACGCGGCGTGACCCTGATCGAGCTGGTCGTCTCGCTCGCCGTCATGCTGATTCTGGCTTCCGTGGCATTGCCGTCGTTTACCTCGTATTTGCGAGGCATCGCCGTGCGCTCGTCTTCCGAAACCGTCTTTCAGGGCTTGCAGCTGGCCCGTGCCGAAGCGGTGCGGCGCAATACGCGCGTGCGCTTCGTGATTGCGAGCGACACCGGATGGACAGTGTCCACGGACGCCGGAACCAGCATCCAGAGCAAGCCGGCGTCGGAAGGCGGCACCGGCATGACGGTGATCTTCACGCCCGGCGCCAGCAGGCGCGTGACATTCAATGCCTTCGGCCAGGTCACCGACAATGCCGACAGCTCCCAGGCGCTGACACAGATCGACTTCAGCGCCAGCGGCACCACAGTAACCCGGAGCGTCGAAATAGGAACAGGGGGCGAGCTGAGCCTGTGCGATCCCAGCGTGAACACCTCCACCGACCCTATGAAGTGTTGACCGACATGGACATCAAGGCTGTACCGAATACGCTTCCGGACGGCGCGCTCCTGCATTCGGGGCGCAATGCAGGATGCGAACCGCCCGCAAGCGGACCGGTGCGGCGCGGCTTCGTGTCCGAAAAAGGATTTGCGCTGCTCGAAGCCCTGGTGGCGGTCGCGATATTTTCCATTGCGCTGCTCGGCTTGATGAAAACGCAGGCGGTATCGATCAAGAACAGCGCCGATGCGGAGTACCGGGCGAACGCCGCCTATCTGGCGGACCAGATCATCTCCGCGATGTGGGTGGACAGGTCGAACCTTGCCAGCTACGCGTACCGGAATGCCGAAACCGCGTGCAGCGCGTCGACAACCGTGCCGGCCTACACCGCGGTCAGCAACTGGATGAGCGATGTCGAAAACGTGCTGCCGGGCGTCAAGGCATCGGCGACGAGTTCGTTGAAGCCCCAGATCGTCGTCGACACCACATCCAGCGTCTACACCACGGTGAAAGTCACGCTGTGCTGGACGGTCCCGGGGGATTCGCAGACGCATAGCCACGTCGCTACCGCGCAAATCAACAACTGAGGAAATCGAAGATGCACGTACCAGCACTTCGCATGCCGGCTTCTCGTTCGCAGGGGTTCAGCCTGGTCGAGCTGATGGTCGGCATGGTCATTGCGTTGATTACCGCCCTCGCGATCACGCAAGTGCTCTCGACCTTCGAAAACCAGAAGCAGTTCACGACGGCCGGCGCCGCTGCGCAGGAAAGCGGATTGCTCGCCATGCTGAGACTGGAACAGGATGTCGAGAGCGCCGGTGCGGGCCTGATCAGTGCGACATCTTTCGACTGCAGTTCCATTTATACGTACCTCGATCCGGGTGGCGGAGCAAGCGGCGGACCGAATCCCGCCTTCTCGCTGTATCCGCTGACGATCACCGATGGCCCGTCGAATGCGTCCGACACCATCACCGTTCGCACCGGCAGCAGCCTGCTTGGCGCGACACCGACCACGATTTCACAGGATATGCCGCCTGAGTCGTCCGAATTCTATGTCTACAACCCGGGTGTATTTCAGGTCGGCGACCTCGATATCGTCATGCAAGGCGGCAATTGCACGGTGCAGGACGTAACGCACGTTCAGAGCGCGTCGGGCAAGATTCAACACAATCCGGGCGGCTCCGGGTCAAACAATCCGCCAGCGTCTTACCAGCATGCCAATAGCTGGCCGGGCTATACCTCGGGCTCGGTGGTCATGTCGCTCGGCACCATCACGGCCAGAACCTACTCGATCAGCGACAACAATCTGCAGGTGGTTGCCACGAACGTGGCGTCCGCGGCCAACTCGCCCGCCGTGGTGCTCGAAAAGGGCATCGTCGACATGCAGGCGCAGTATGGCGTGTCGGATGGAACCCATCAAAACGTCGTGAACTGGGTAAACGCCGCCGGCGCTTGGGCCACCCTCGATAACGTCCACGCCAAGCGCATCAAGGCAGTCCGGATCGCGATCGTCGTGCGCAGCGGGAAGAAGGATACGTCGGATGTCACGAGCACCTGTGCGAACCACGCGGGCACCAACAACGGCCCTTGCGCATGGCAGGACACGGTGAGCGACCCGGCACCGCTGATCGATTTGTCGTCGCTTCCCGATTGGAAGAAGTATCGCTACAAGGTGTACCAAACCATCATTCCGCTTCGAAACGTGATCTGGGCAAACGTATGAAACCGGCGAACAAGAATCCGGCGCGCGCTCCGGGCCGTCTGCGCGAGCGCGGCATGTCGCTGCTGCTGGCATTGATTGCACTGATCGCCATGGCTTTGACCGGCGTCGCCTTGATTCGCGCGGTCGATACCAGCAATCTGATCGCCGGCAATTTCGCATTTCACAATGCGGCCCTGCATGCCAGCGACGTGGGAGTGGAACGCGCGTTCAGCACGCTGGAGGCGATTAGCGCAGGCTCGCTGGAGTCAGCCTATCCGAGCGGGTGTTCGACCGGGTGCACCTACTATCCGACGATGCAGGCCGTCGATTCCCATGGGATTCCGACGAACGTGAACTGGAACAATGTACCGGGGTACCCCTTGCCGACCGATAGTGCTTACACGGTCCGGTACGTCATCGAGCGATTGTGCTCCGGCACGCCGCCGATCACCGACGTCGCGAAGGATTGCTATTCCAGTTCCACGAACGTAAATGGAACGGCAGATCGAGTGCAATCCAAGAAAGCCGGCGCTCGCAAGTTTTCCATTGTCACCGGCGTGTATTTCCGGGTCACGGTCAGGGTCGACGGTCCACGCAACACGATCCGTTACGTTCAATCGATTTTTTCCCACTGAATCCGGCGCTTCTCTATTGGAGAAGTCGGGCCGGCATGACTACGGGAGGCCACTATGAATACCAATTACATGAAAGTGGAACGCCTCATTTTCCAGATTCTGGTTCTTGCCTTGCTGAGTATCGCGCCATCCTTTAACGCGGCCAATGCGGAGACGGATCTGGCCGACTTCCCGATGGCCGTCAACAACCAGGTCAAACCCAATGTTCTCGTCATCTACGACAATTCCCAATCCATGGATGCCTATATGGAGGGAATGCTGGTTTCCGGAACCGATACGCAGACCCGGGGCAACATCGGCCGGCAAGTGATGCGGGACGCCATTACTACCTATCGCGACAAGTTCAACTGGGGGTTGATGACGTTCGAATTGTCCGGCTCGCTGGAGCTCGACAACACCTATGTTTACTACATGGGCTCCGACACCGGCATGACCTTTACGAGCGACTGCACGATCAATGATCTGCACTTCGGGCAAACCGGCGTCACCAGTGACGGCAAACCTTGTGTAATGAACACCCAGGCCGGCGTCACCAGCGACGAACAATATCTGACCTATGACAAGTCGAGCGACGACGCGGATATTCTCGATGTGCTTTATACAACGGAAACACTTGATCAGGCGTGGGGCACGAGCACGAGCGTCGGCACCAACTACCATCTTTATAAAAACAGGACGGTGGGTGCGAGCTGGGGCAATTTTTCCGACTGCGTGTTTCCAGGTACGGAACAAGCAGAGTGCGAGGCCGGTTTTACCGCCACCGACGCCGGCTTTCTTACATCGAATCCTCCTTATACCCGCCAATATTATCTTCCGCGCGGCCAAGGATATTACAGCCTCATCACTGGTAGCGGAACCCTGGTCGAACCGGTCGCCGCCGACAGCACCACGCATTACGACAATCTGATGGCCGACCTTGGTTCGGAAACCCTGGATACATCGACAAGTGAAATAAAGAACGCGGCCTTGTTCACCCCACTTTCCGGAACCCTGACCGCCGCCAAGAATTACTTCACAGGCGTATCCAGTCCGATCAGCGCCTCTTGCCAGAAAAACTTCGTCATGCTGGTTACCGATGGCTTGCCCACTGGCAATAGCTCAGGCGGTCTTTACAGTGCCGCCGAACGGACCAACACGCACGATGATCAAGGCAACTGGACATGGGGAACCGCGGCGCAAGATACGTTCGATGCCATCACCGCGCTCAGGTCGACCGTGAAAGGCGCTACCACTTACGACATTTCCACCTATATCATCGCGCTGGGAGATACGGTCAACAACGCCGGCGCGCTGGCGGTGATGCATCAGATGGCGAGTCTGGGCGGTACTATAAGCGAAAAGCTCGCGACCAACGAGTCCAGCCTGATTTCGGCAATTAACGAGGTGAGTCTCGACATCTTGTCCAGGGACGGTGCGGCCGCTGCCGTTACCATTTCCAATCCGAACATCGTGGCAGGCGGGATCAACGCTTCCTACAATTCCAGCTATAACTCCGGGAACTGGACGGGAGACCTGAAGGCGTTTCCGGTTAGCGCATCGACCGGACAGATCGATACCGATTCGCCGCTTTGGGCAACGAGCGCACAGGCTCAACTGGATACGCGTACCAACGGGGCTTACTCGACCACTGCGCGCAACATAGTGACTTACTCCGGCAGCGGCGGCGTCCAGTTTCAGCCATCGAGCAGCGCCGCTTCGGACGCGATCGTGACGAAGCTGACCGCCGGTCAAGAGGCGGCATTCAATTCCACCGGAATGTCCGACGCTGCCGCCGTGATCCAGTACCTGCGCGGTGACCGCAGCGGCGAGGGGACGACGTACCGCAGTCGCAGCCATGTGCTCGGGGATATCGTGAACGCGGAGGCGGTACTTGTTCAGCCCCCTGCCTACGACTACAGCGATGACTGCTACTCGGCGGCGATCAACGGAACATGCGCACAGTCGTTCAAGTCGGCTCAAGCCTCGCGCAGCAATGTGATCTTCCAGGCGGCGAATGACGGCATGGTGCATGCGTTCCTCGCGAGCTCGGGCGCGGAAAGCTGGGCTTATGTGCCGAAACTGATATGGCCTCATCTGGTCGACAGGACCAAGAAGAGCGGCTTCACGCATCAATACTATGTCGACGCGACCCCGGTGACCGGCGACGTGGATTTCAAGAACACGGACGGCGGCTCGAACGCCTACTCGAACCCGTCGTGGCATACCTTGCTGGTCGGAGGCCTGGGGAAGGGGGGGCGCGGTTATTACGCGCTGGACGTCACCACACCCACCGCAACCAGCGAAGCGGACGCCGCTTCCAAGGTCTTGTGGGAATTCCCGAACAGTTCGACGAGCGCCACCGACACGAACAACATGGGGTATTCGTATGGGCGCCCGATCATCGTCAAAACGCAAGCGAAGGGATGGGTCGTGCTGGTTGCCTCGGGTTACAACAACACCGACGGAGACGGACACGGCCGCCTTTATGTGCTCAATCCCCGTAACGGCGCAGTGATAAAAACCATCGATACCGGTGCCGGAAGCGCCGCCGATCCCGCCGGCCTGGCAAGACTGAGCGCCTACGTCGACAACGACGACCTGGACGATACGGTCAGTTATGTCTACGGAGGCGATCTTCTCGGCAACGTATGGCGATTCGATCTGACCGGCAACTCGGTCAACCAATGGACCGTAAAGAAGCTTGCCACGCTGGTCGACGCGGACAACAACGTCCAATCAGTGACGACAGAGCCGGAACTGGCCGAGATCACGATTGCAAACAGCACGTACAGGTTCGTCTACGTGGGAACGGGCCGGTATCTGGGTGACAGCGACGTATCGACCACCGGCACACAAACGATGTACGGCCTGATCGACGATCTCAGCAGTTCTCCGGAAATCACGCCGTTGCGATCGAATCTGCAGGCGCAGACGATGAGCGTCGATCCGAATAACCCGGAAAGACGCACGGTGACCAATCACAGCGTATCCTACTCGGGTGTGGACGCAAAAAGAGGCTGGTATCTCGACTTGATCAGTAGCGGCGAACGAATCGTTACCGACCCACAAATCGCCCTCGGCGCGCTTGCATTCACTTCGAACATACCGTCCTCCACGCAGTGCGAACCGGGCGGATCGAGCTGGTTTTATGTGATCGACGTCAAGACCGGCGGTGTACTGAGCGATGCTACCGATACTTCTTATTCCGGCGAATTCCTTGGCGACACGCTTGCAAGCCGGGCGACCTTGTTCAAGTTGTCCAATGGCAAAGTGGACGGCGCAATAAAGCTGGGGGACACGACCAACGTGGTGAAGGATCTGCGGATTCCGGTCTCATCCGCCTCCGGCAAGAGAATCGCCTGGAAAGAGCTGATTACGAACTGATTTCCGACGCCCGGAGGCGGATTGCACAAATGGATCGTAGGAATGTCGATCTCGTGCATCCAAGCCGGGGAAGATATTGGGAGGCCTTCAAAAATGAATATTCGCTACCTGATCTGTCTCGGTGCCCTGCTGGCCATGTCCACCGGCGGGATACCGGCATACGCGATCTCGGCAAGATCGGAGCCGCACGCCGGAGGCACCGCGGTGCCGCCACGCGTTTTGCAGCGGGCCGCCAACGAGCGGCCGCGATCCGGAATCATCACGGAAATCGACCTGGGCCGGCACATCATCGTGATCGGCGGCGTCACATATATGTTCACTCCCGTGCTGACCCGGGTACATTCGGCCGACCCGGCCATCAATGGTAATCCTCTGAAGCTCGCGCCGGGACAGACGGTCAGATTCCGCGTAATCGACCAGCCGGGGCAGCGGCCGCGAGTCGTTGAAATTTTTTTGTAGCTGCGTCCGGCATTCGAAGCGGAAGAGGAAAATTTCATCGCTGCGAAACAGGTGGACGTGGACGGTTATCGCGTCAAGTCCTTGTTAGATACGGAACTTCTCAAAGGGAAGGTGGATGAGGTAACAGGCCCACTGCCAGGCTGCAGGAGGCAATCGCTGTTGACCCGGGCATCAGAGTCGAAGGCACCAACTGATGAAGGAGCAGGGAGGGCTACTTGATGCAGACCGATCGCACCTGCTTGATGTCGGTGATGCCGCCCAGGACTTTTTCGATGCCGTCCATCTTCAGCGTCAGCATGCCGTCTTCCAAGGCGGCCGCCAGCAGCGTCGCGACCCGGCTGTGCTCCTGGATCAGGCGCTTCAGGCGGTCGGTGCCGACCATCAGTTCGTGCAGGCCGACCCGGCCCTTGTAGCCGCCGCTGCACTGGTCGCAGCCGACCGCCTTGTACAGTGTGAACCTGCCGTCGCGCTCGCCGTAGTTCCGGTGCCACGTCTGCAGCACCGAAGCCTTCGCCGCGTCGGCATCGGCGGCGAAGGCTTCCGTGTTCTTCAGCTCTTCGCAGTACTCGGCCAGCAGCTGCTGCAGTTCGTCGTCGGACGGCTGGTAGGCCAGCTTGCAGTTGCTGCACAGCCGCTTGGCGAGGCGCTGCGCCAGCACGCCGAGCAGCGCATCGGCGAAGTTGAACGGATCCATGCCCATGTCGAGCAGGCGCACGATCGATTCCGGGGCGCTGTTGGTGTGCAGGGTCGCGAACACCAGGTGGCCGGTGAGCGAGGCTTCGATGCCCATCGCCACCGTTTCCTTGTCGCGCATCTCGCCCACCATGATGATGTCGGGGTCGGCGCGCAGGAAGGCGCGCATCGCGGTGGCGAAATCGAGGCCGCTCTTGCGGTTGACCTGCACCTGGCGCAAACCCTTCTGCGTGATCTCGACCGGGTCTTCGGCGGTCCAGATCTTGGTGTCGGGCGTGTTCAGGTGATTGAGCACCGAGTGCAGCGTGGTGGTCTTGCCGGAGCCGGTCGGGCCGCAGACGAAGAACAGGCCGTAGGGCTTGCCGATCACCGCCTTCAGCCGTTCCAGGTTGTGCGGCAGCACGCCCAGCTTGTCGAGCGGGATCGGTTCGCCGGCCGCCAGGATGCGCATCACGATGTCTTCCACGCCGCCGGCGGAGGGAATGGTGGCGACCCGCAGCTCGATGTCGAGCGGACCGAACTTCTTGAACTTGATCTTGCCGTCCTGCGGCTTGCGCCGCTCGGAAATATCCAGTTCGCACATGATCTTGATGCGCGCGGCCAGCGCGGTGCGGTAGCTGGCCGGGATTTCGATGTAGGGTTCGAGCGAGCCGTCCTTGCGGAAGCGGATCATCGTCTTTTCCTTGCCGGGGCGCGGCTCGATATGGATGTCGGAGGCGCCCTGGCGGTAGGCATCGATGATGATCTTGTTGACCAGCTTGACCAGCTCGTTTTCGGCGGCTGCCGAGAGGTCGGCTTCGGACAGCTCGGCCTGTTCGTCGTCGCCGTCGTCCATGCCGGACAGCAGCTCGTCGACCGAACCGGTATCGCCGGCCACGCCGTAGAACTGGTCCACCGTCTGGCGGAACTCGCTGTTGGTGGTGACCCGGTAGTTCAGCCGCGCCTTCGGGAAGATGGTGTTGATCACGCGCGCATTGCGCACCTGCTCCGGATCGGTGGCGAGGATCACCAGACCGTCCTTGCCATCCTCGATCGGCAGCCAGCGGTTCTGTTCGACGAAGTCGCGCTTGAGGTTCTTCAGCAGCTCGGCCGGCTTGATGCGCTCCGGCTTGAATGCTTCGTAGGGCACGCCGTAGAACTTGCCGAGCGCGTTGCCGATGACGGCCAGCTTGACCTGGAAATCCTTGACCAGCACCTGCTCGATGTCGTCGCCCTTGCGCCGCGCCGAGCGCGCCGCCAGTTCCAGTTCGGCCGGCGCCAGCACCGCCTCGGCCACCAGGCCGTCGTACTTCGAGCGCACCGGCGGCGCCTTCAGGCGCTGGGTGTAGGCCACCGCCAGCGTCTTGCACAATTCCTTCACGCCTTCCTCGGCGATCGCCGAGAACGGCGCGTCGTCGCGGCTGTTGATCAGCTGGACCACGCCCAGCAGTTCGTTGCCGCGGCGGTCGACGATGGGCGCCACCAGCATCTGCCTGGTGCGGTAGCCGGTGCGGCGATCGACCTCGCGCAGGAAGTGCAGCCGCGGCGAATGGCTCTTCAGCTCGGCGTCGTCGTACACGTCGCGGATATTGACCACCTGCCGCACCAGCGCCACGTAGCCGGCCACGCTCTGGTCGGAAATCGGCAGCCGCAGCTGGTTCACCGAGTTCAGGCCGGTCTTGATCTTGGAGACGATCGTGCTCTTGTCTTCGCCGGTGGCGTAGATCGTGAGGCGGTCGCAGTTGAACAGCTCGCAGATGTCCTGCGACAGGTCGAGCATGATCTCGTCGACGTGGGCGGTCGCATGGATCTTGTTGGTGACGCCCTGCAGCTTCTGGAAGAAGGCGAGCCGGATGCCGACGTCGCCGGCATGACTGCCCTGGGGCTGATTGCCGAGAACCGCGCTCATTTCATGTTATCCGTTTGTCATTGGTCACGCGCCATGCGACGCCGGGAGGCGCCGGGTCATTATACGGCGCGGCGCGCGGGACCGGCAGCCCGACTGTGGCATTTGCGCGGCGGATTCGGCCGCAGCCGATGCGATTCGGTCTACAATCGAACCACAACAAGAGGGGAGGACGCATGGCCGAACACACGTACCCGAACCAGCCTGCCGACGCCGGCAGACCCGCCGCGGCAGCGCCGCGCAGCGTCCAATGAAGCTGCAGGTACTCGGCTGCGCCGGAGGCATAGGCGGGCGCGAGCGTTTCACCACCTGCCTGCTGGTCGACGACGATATCCTGCTCGATGCCGGCACCGGCCTGACCGCGCTCGACATCGGGCAACTGGTCAGGATCGACCACGTCTTCATCAGCCATACCCACCTCGATCACGTGGCCGGCCTGGCGCTGCTGCTGGACGCCGTGCAGGGCAAGCGCAACGGGCCGGTCACCGTGCACGCTTCCGAAAAGACCATCGCGGCGCTGCAGAAGCACCTGTTCAACTGGGTACTGTGGCCGGACTTCGCAACCATCCCGGATGCCGCCAATCCGGTGCTGCGCTGGCAGCCTGTGGCGCCCGGGACAACGGTCATGCTCGGCACCCGCAGGCTGACCGCGCACCCGGTCAATCACCTGGGCGGCTCGTATGCCTGGCGCGTGAGCGACCGCGAGAACAGCAACGGCTTCCTGTTTACCGGCGACATGGCTTCCACGCCGGAATTGTGGCAGGTAATGAAGGGCGATACCGGGCTGTCGCACGTGATCGTCGATTGCTCGTTCGCCGATGCCGACCGGGCGATCGCCGCGCTCTCGCTGCATTTCTGCCCGGGTTCGCTGCTGGCCGATATCCGCGAGATGGCGCCCGGCGTCGAATTCCTGATCTATCACCTCAAGCCCGGACACGAAGACCTGATCATGCGGGAGCTGGCGGCCGGCGCCGGCGGCCGCCGGTTCAGCGCGCTCAAGTGCGGCGACCGCTTTGATTTTTAGCAGCAGCGCCGCGCACGACATTCATGATTTCCCCTACCGACATCGCGCTGAGACTGGAACAGCTGACCGAACTCAGCGTCGAACTCACCACCAACCACGATACGCCGCTGCTGCTGGAGAAGATACTGAAGGCGGCCAAGAGCATGACGCACGCGGACGGCGGCACGCTGTACCGCACCAGCGCCGATCGCAGCAGTCTCGCCTTCCACATCTCGATCAACGACTCGCTCGGCCTGCACCAGGGCGGATCGAGCGGCCATCCGGTCGACATTCCCGACATTCCGCTGCTGACCGCGAGCGGCGACAAGAACATGGACGCGGTGGCCGCGTATGCGGCCAATACCGGCACCTCGGTGAACATCCCCGACGTGTACCGTGTCGATCTGTTCAATTTCTCCGGCATGCGCAAGTTCGACCAGCAGTTCCACTATCACTCGCAATCGTTCCTGACGGTGCCGATGCTGGACCACGAAGGGGAAGTGATCGGGGTACTGCAACTGATCAACGCCAAGCATCCGGAAACCGGCGAGACCTGCGCGTTTACCGACACCGACCAGCGCTTCATCGAGGCGCTGGCGTCGCAGGCCGCGATGGCGATCACCAACCAGCAACTGATCGCGCGGCTGGAAGACCTGTTCGAATCCTTCGTCAAGCTGATCAACATCGGCATCGACGAGAAGTCGCCGCATACCGGGCGCCACTGCGAGCACGTGCCGGTGCTGACGATGATGCTGGCCGAGGCCACGCACGCGACCGAGCACGGCCCGCTGGCCGATTTCCGCATGAGCGAACGCGACCGCAAGCAGCTGTGGCTGGCCGGCCTGCTGCACGATTGCGGCAAGATCACCACGCCGGTGCACGTGGTGGAGAAGGCGACCAAGCTGGAAACCATCTGCGACCGCATCCACCTGGTCGATACCCGTTTCGAAGTGCTCAAGCGCGATGCCGAGATCCGGGCACTGAAGCGGCAGCGCGATGCCGGCCGGGACATGCAGGAGGTCGAGCGGATCGAACGCGAGCTGCAACAGGAACTGGCGCGGCTCGACAGCGACCGCGACTTCCTGCGCCAGGCCAATATCGGCGGCGAGCACATGTCGTCGGAAGACCAGCAGCGGGTGGCGGCGATCGCCGGCTACCGCTGGATCGGGCCGGACGGCAGCGAGCGGCCGCTGCTGGACCAGGACGAAGCATCCAACCTGGCGATCCGCGCCGGTACGCTGAATCCGCAGGAGCGCGAGATCATCAACAACCACATCTCGGTCACCATCCGCATGCTGGAATCGCTGCCGTGGCCCAGGCACCTGCAGCAGGTGCCCGAGTACGCGGGCGGCCATCACGAACGCATGGACGGCAACGGCTATCCGCGCGGACTGCGCGGCGACCAGATGTCGGTGCAGGCGCGCATGATGGCGATCGCCGACATCT
>CBIHOK010000016.1:0-34450 GCA_966211575.1 uncultured Noviherbaspirillum sp. | reverse complement strand
AGCGCGCCCCTGCCGCCGATGCCGCCCGCGCCTGCCGCACCGCCGGCGCCGCCGGGACCGGTGGCCGCGCGCGGCGTGCCTCCTTCACCGCCTACCCCGGCGCTCGCCGGCTCACGCAAGTTGCCGGCGCTGGCCGCGCTGCCGAGCCCGGTGCCGCCCGCCGCCCCGGCCCCCGCTGCCGGACTGCCGCCGACATTGCCGCCCGATGCCGTTGTACCTGCCGAAGCGCCGGCCGGGCTGCCTTTGCCGTCGGCTCCGGAACGGTCTGGCCACGAAGGCGACGACACCTGCTCCACCACGTTTTCGACATCTTCCCTTTGCGAATCGCCCGACATGCGGGTGGCAAGATCGCCGAGCGCGACAATGCCCACCAGCCGATGCTGCTCGTCGTGCGACACCACCGGCACGCGGCGAATCTGCGTATCCGCCATCTGCCGCATCACGTCATCCAGCGACTGGTCTTCGAAGCACCACCGCACGTCGCCACTCATCGCTTCTTCGATGTGCGCCTGCGGCGTCTTGCCGGCCGCGGTGGCGCGCACCGTGATGTCGCGGTCGGTGATCATGCCCACCAGCCGTTCGTTCTCGCATATCGGAATCGCGCCCACGTTCAATTCATCCATCATCTGGGCGGCGCGTTGCAGGCTTTCCTGCGGTGACAGGAAGCGCACGTCGCGGGTCATGACTTCGGAAACTCTCTGCATCATGTTCTCCTTTCGTTACCGATGGCAAAAGCGGCGAAAGCGGCGAAGGCGCACCGCGCATGGCCGTGTGGTCTGCGGCTTCGCCCTTACGCTTCGCCCTTGCAACGGGTGATTCGCCCTTTCGGGCGGGGCATAAGCGAATGCGAAAACCGTGCCTTCGCGAGCGCGGCCAACTGCGCTAACGCCGCCCTTGCGATGCTGCATCGCGTCCACGCAGCGTCACCTGGCCATCGTGCACTTCGCCGCGCCAGGCGCCGCTTTCCGCACCGAGCGCTTCGATGAAATCGCGGAAGCCGAGCAGGTCGCGTTCGATGTGCCGGGCAATCTCGGCAGCATCCGGGGCCGCCAGACCGGCAGCCGGGTCCGGCAGCGCATCCACCGTCAACACGATCCGGGTATGCCCGCCATCCAGTGCTTGCACCTCGATGCGGCCGCCGCTGCGCGCACCGCTCAGGTTGTACCAGGCGATGCAGCGGTCCGGCTCCTGCTGCATGATTTCCACCTCCCATTCCAGCGGCCGGCCGCCGATCCGCGCCACCCAGTGCAGGTGCGTGTCGTCGTACTGGCGCACGGTTTCCACTTCCTCGCAAAAGCGCGGATACGCCTCGAACAGGGTGAGCTGGCCGTACACCGTGCGGACCGGCGCCGCGACCTCTACCGATTGCGTCATGATGGCCATGCCTTCCTCCATGCCTGGTTTGCCGGCCGCAGCGCCGGACTTCGCCTATCGGTGAGAGCCCGATCGGCCCGACAAGTTGCGGAGGCGCCGAACCAAATCCCGGAACTTTGTTATGATGAATTGTGGAAACTTCTGGTTACACGCGCCATGCCTCTCAATGAAGATCTGCTGCGCCGCCTGCGCCTGTGCGCCGGGCTCCCCACACCGCCGGCGATCGCGATCCGCATCATCGAGCTCGCCAACGATCCCGGCGCCAACCTGATGCAGATCGCCGACTGCATCGCCTTCGATCCGGCGCTGGCGGCCAAGATGCTCAAGGTCGCTAATTCTCCGATGTACAAGATGCGGCGCGGCGCCGCCAATCTGCGGCAGGCGGTGAGCCTCATGGGCACCCATACCGCGATCACCATCGCGCTCTCGTTTACGCTGTCGCGCTCGCTGCAGGAGTCCGCGCGCACTCCGGAAAAGGCCGGCTACTGGCGGCGCTCGGTGCTGTCGGCGCTGGCATGCCGGGTGCTGGCGCAGCGGCTGCGGCTGCCCTCGCCGGACGACGTGCTGCTGGCCGGCCTGCTGCAGGACATCGGCATCCTCGCGCTGCACGGTGAACTGCAGGAAGAATACGCGCAGATCTACCGCACCGCCGCCAGCCATGACGAACTGCTGCTGGCCGAACAGCGGCAATTCGGCGCCGGGCACGACGAAGTCGGCTACTGGCTGCTCAAGCGCTGGAACATCCCCGACCACATCGCGCTGTCCTGCCTGGTCAGCCACAGCAGCGCGCCCGTCATCGAACCCGAACCGTCCGCCGCCGGCTGCGTCGCGCTCTCCGGCTACCTGGCGGACGCCTTCCTCCAGCACGGCGACCGCGCCGCCACGCTGCGCGCCGAGCAGGCATTGCAGCAACGCTTCGACATCGGCGGCGAAGGCGTGGTCGCGCTGATGGAAGAAATGCGCACCGGCATGGCCGAGATGGAAGACCTGTTCGAAATGCCGCTGCTGCAGGCCAGGCAGGCCGAAGCCATCGTCGCCGAAGCCAAGGAACTGCTGATGATCTCGCAGCTCAGCCGCTTCCGCGAACTGGAAGAAAAGGCGCAGCGCGACGGTCTCACCGGCAGCCACAACCGCGCCTACCTGGACGACGCGCTGCGCCAGGAATTCGAACTCTCGACCAGGCACGGCTGGCCGCTCTCGGTGGCCTTCCTCGACGTCGACCATTTCAAGCAGATCAACGACACCTATGGCCACGCGGTCGGCGACACCACGCTGATCACGCTGACGCGCCTGATCCTGGCCCAGGTGCGCAGCGGCGACATCTTCGCGCGCTACGGCGGCGAGGAATTCGTGCTGGTATTCCCCGGCACCTCGGCCGAGTGCGCGGCGGGCGTACTCCTGCGCATCAAGGAATCGGTCGCCGGCTTCTGCCACCTGCTGGAACGCGGCGAAGGCTTCCGGCTCACCATCTCGATCGGCCTCGCCGCCCACATGGACGGCGCGACACGCTTCGACACGCCCGAGGAAATGCTGGTCGCGGCCGACGCGGCGCTGTACCGCTCGAAGCAGGACGGACGCAATCGGTTGACGGTGGCGGGCGGGGCGATGACGGCCTGATCGTCCGCAGCGGGCCGGCAGCGGCGTCGCCGACATCGCCCGCATTTCCGGAAAAACGGGGCCGCGGTACGGCGCGAAAGCACATCGCTGTGTACACTACCGCGCTCCTGTTTTATCCTGCCGGACCATGAACATCATCATCAACGAAGAGCTGCGCGCCTACATCGACCCCCTGACCGAAGACGAATACGCGGCGCTGGAACGCAGCCTGCTGGCCGAAGGCTGCCGCGACGCGCTGGTGCTGTGGGGCGAAATCCTGGTGGACGGACACAATCGCTACGGCATCTGCCAGAAACACGGCATTCCTTTCAACACCGTGCAAAACGAAAGCTTCCGCTCGATGGACGACGTGCGGCTGTGGATGATCGACAATCATCTCGGGCGGCGCAGCGTATCGGATTTCCAGCGCGGCGTGCTCGCGTTGCGCAAGAAGGAAATCCTGGCCGAGCGTGCGGCGCAGGCGCAAGCAAAGCAGGAATCCGAAAAGCCCGACATGCCGGCGGACGCCGCACCACCGAACAGCGCTCCACCGCCCACCCGCGAAGCCATCGCACGCGCCGCCCGTGTCAGCAGCGCCACGCTCGGCCAGATTGAAAAAATCCAGAAGACGGCCACGCCCGAGCTCGTGAAAGCAGTGAAATCCGGCGTCATCTCGATCAACGCCGCCGCTGCCGTTGCCACCCTCCCCGAGGAAAAGCAGGTCGCCGCTGTCGCCGGCGGCAAGAAGGAGCTGCAACAGGCCGCGCGCCAGGTCCGCGAAGCCAAGCTGCCGCCCAAACCCGAACCCGCTCCTCCGCCGGAAGGCGCCACGCCCGAGCAGCTCGAAATCCATCGGCTGACGCTGAGGTTGGCCGAACTCACCGAAGAGCGCGATCAGTTGAAGAAAAAAGTGCAGCAGCTGACCATCGCGCTGGCAGAAGCCCGGGGGCGCGCATAACGGGGCGTACGGGCATCCTGCGCAAACAGGCGCCAGTTGCACGGCAGCGGGTAACTAGAGGGGCAATTCGACGCGCCCACTCTCAACTCTTCAACATCGAGAATAAGTCACCGCCCCGTGCAGTCGCCATGCTCCCCTCGCCCGCTTGCGGGGTGAAGGCAGGGTTTCGCGAACCACGGTTCGCGCTGCCGAAGCCGGCTGGGCTTGCAAGCCCAGCCGTGGGGCGCGGAGCGGGGGGTGGGGGAGAGGGCACATCCACAGGCAATCACCCTTGCAAATACCCTCACTGCAACCCCGTTCCGCGTCCCACGTTTGGTTCGCAAGCCAACCCGGCCCAACCAGCGCGGACCGGTGATTTGCGAACCCTTGCCTTCGCGCCGCTGGGCAGAGAGGAATTAGAAAAACAAGGGCGACGACTGGCCGTCACACCTCCGCCGTGAACAGGAAAGATCGATGATCGACCTTGTCGCTCAATCTACCGATGTCTGACTAATGCATCCGATCAATCGGCGACACGACACCACGCCCCCCGCGATTCAACACGTGCAGATAAATCATCGTAGTCGACACATCGCTGTGGCCGAGCAGTTCCTGGACCGTGCGGATGTCGTAGCCCGATTCCAGCAGGTGCGTAGCAAACGAATGACGAAACGTATGCGTCGACACGCGCTTGGTGAGCTTGGCGGCCTCGACTGCCCTTTTGACGGCACGCTGGAAGGTCTGTTCGTAACAGTGATGGCGGCGAACGACGCCGCTACGCGGGTCGCATGATTCATGATCCGAAGGAAATACCCAAAACCATCCCCACTGCGTGGCTGCCTTCCGATACTTGCGCTCCAGTGCGTCCGGCAGCATCACGCCGGACCGGCAGGCGGCGCGGTCCTCGTCGTAGACAGAGCGCGCGCATGCGATCTGCTCCCTCAGCGGCGCGACGAGAGCCAAGGGCAGCATGGTCACGCGATCCTTGTTGCCCTTGCCCTCCCGGATGATGATTTCGCGCCGCCCGAAATCGACATCCTTCACCCGCAAGCGTACGCATTCCATCAATCGCATTCCCGTACCGTACAGAAGTCGGGCCATGAGTGCATGGACTCCTCCCATTTCCGCAAATATCGCGACGACTTCCCACTCGGTGAGCACTGTCGGCAAGCGCGGCGGCCGCTTTGGGCGATAGATGTCATCCAGCCAGGGGAAATCTGTTTCCAGTACTTGTTTGTAAAGAAACAGTAAAGCGCAAAGCGCTTGCTTGTGCGTGGAGACGCTGACGCTGCGCTCATTGGTCAAATAGGACAGGAAAGCCTTGACTTCAACTGCTCCCATATCCATGGGATGCCGAAGTCCATGGAAGCGGATATACCATCGGATCCAGTAGACATACGCCTCTTCCGTCCGTAAGCTGTAATGCTTATCGCGAATGCAACGTTTGACCTGATCGAGCAGTTTGGGCGGTTTGGCGGGCTGCAAGGAACCCGGTTGTACGGTGTCCATGAAAGCTGTCTGTCTTTCTCGGTTATTTAGTACTGTGTTTATATACAGTAAATATTGAAAAAGCAAGAACGGCAATGGTTTCCGGTGTCTAGCCAAGCCAGGATAGGCGGACAGGGCACCAGGATAGACAGAAATTTTTTTCACTCTATTTAAAGTTAGACCACAGTGCAAATTTCGGACAGTCAAACAGACGAAGCCTCTCTCGCCCAGTACGGCTCGGAACTGGTGGGTATGCTTGCTGCTGGCGCCATCCCCGACTTGGCCAACCGGTTCGGCTATGCCCGCGCATTCAATAGGGAGGCATCGGTGGCAATTCAAGAAGACCTTGCCGCTTGCCTCGCCGAGCTTAGTGCCAAGTCATTGGCTCCAGCTCAGCCGTTCGCGTCATCCACGGTCAAATACTTCCAACCAAATGGCACCGGGTTGTTCGCGCTTGTTGAGTGCTTTGTACCCACAGACAACGGTGCTCAGGTCCTGGTGGAGTTAGTCGTAACGTCCAAAGATGCGAACAAATACGTCTGCCTGGAAGACCTCAGTGCTGTGGTCTAACATCTCGTTCAAGGCGGACGGCTTCGCCGCCGCTTAACTCAAGCGTTAGGCCCACGGTGATGAATCGATTCTTTGCCACTGTTGTCTTGGTTTGGCTGAGCGTTGGCCTCGCTGCGGAGCCAAGTCGACCTCCGCAGAAGGGCTTGTCGTATCCCGAGAGGGTCGAAGCATGGATGTCGAGCCTCCATCAGAGGTATGACGCAGGCCTGCCTCTCTCCTTGTACGAGCAATTCATCCTAGGTCAGGGCTACATGCAAGCACAAGATGACATCCGGCTTGCCAAGGCAGAGCAACTCCTACGCAGACCTGCGGAGGAAGGGTACGCGCTCGCCCAAGATAGTCTCGCCCTTGTGCTACACGAACGAGGAAAGTATGAAGAGGCGGTGCGATGGGCGCTCGCAGCGGCAAACCAAGGCTACCTCTTTGCCGCACTGAGGATTTCAAACGCATACGACACCGGGGAGGGAGGTGTCTCGAAAGATCGATTCCAAGCCTGCAGGTGGCTTCTCGTAGCGCGGGAGCAGGTTGATGCTGAAGACATTCAGTCGTGCAAGCAAGGGCTGTCTAGCGAGCAGTACGAAGAAGCGCTTCGCCTGGCGAAGCAGGTACGACTGAAGAATGGGCAATTCAAGGCGTTTCCGGAGCACGTTCGTGCGGATGGCACAAAGGAAGGCACTGCGTTGATTGATAGGCCATGAGAAAGCGCCGCACACTATCGCGCTGTGAGCCTAACCCATCGTATGTGGACTCCCCCCAAAGTACAAGAAACTGACTGATAGTTCTGGCGTGAGGGAATAGCCTGCAGTCGACTATCCGGCATCTGAAGTGGGTTCGTTATCGACCCGTGCCGACATGGAATCTGCGTCACCATTGCGCCAATCGTTACGAGCGGCAAGCGTGCAACTGCCGGAAGCGTTATCGGCGTCAAACAGTGTGGGAGTGTCCCGGTAAGCCATGATGGGCGATCAATCTCTGTGCAAAGGCGGGTGGGTTAAAAGTGCATCCGGTTGTTCACGACGGCATCGCATAGGCGGTGCGCGTCACTTTCTTGTTCATCCGGGTGACGGTGCCGTCATAAGCTTGTCCATCACGCAGCGTCGCGTAGCAAATACGCGCCAGCTTGTTGGCCAGTGCGCACGCGGCCTTGTTGTGATTGGTGCGCGCCTGCACCGTCACCGCCCAGGTTCGCAAACGGTCGATGCTTCTGCCGGCGGCAAGCGCCACGCTGGCTGCATGCAGCACCGAACGGGTACCATGCGTCAACAGCATGCGCAGGTAGCGATCACCCCGTTTCGAGATGCGCCTCAGGTAGCGACTACCACCAGAGGAATACTCTTTCGGCCTCAGGCCGAACCAGCTCGCGAAATGACGCGCATCGCGGAAGTGCGTGACATTGCCGCTCGTGGCAGTCACCATTGCCGTTGCGGTCAACAAGCCGATGCCTGGAATGGAAAGCAAGGTGGTACAGGCAGGGTTGTGTTTTGCCAGCTCGGTCAGTTCGTGTTCAAGCTGCGCGATCCTCGCTTCGAGCAGGCGGATTTCCTCAACCAGCAGTGTCATTGTGCCCCGGATCAACATGAGTTCAACCGAAAGCTAAAAAAACCATTGGGGCCGGCATGTTCAGATTAATGACATTTAACTTGCCACTCAACTCGGATGGCGCTGCGCGCCGCCGGTTAGTTCGGTTGCAGACGAACAGTACCTGGCTGAAGATACGACCGATGTCGTCGTCCAATGTGCTGACGAAGCGCGCGATGGTGGTGAAATACGGCGCGTTGTCACCGCACAGGCCGATGAAGGCGACGTGTTCCCGGCAGGCGCACTCGATGGCCCGGCTGCTGACGATACCTTGCGAATAGCCGAACAGGACGACTTTGAGCAGCAAGGCAGGAGGGTAGGCAGAGGCTCCGGTATCGTCGTTGCAGAAGCGCGCATCGAAGCTGGACAGGTCCATTTCATGATCGAGCAGGTGGTTCAGCGCATGCTCGAATGTACCCGGCAAGAGTTGCCGGGCGAGGTCGATGGGGAGAAAGCGCGGATGGGCGTCGATCTGTTTGTAACGGACCACGTTGGAATCTCCTGTTCCTCCCATAGACTGGTGATTGTGATAACAGTTCGAGCATGGCAAGATGTGACAATATTTTTTCTACACCGTCGTTAGCCCCAGCAATCCCACTTCATCGGTTCATGCACATACGTAAAGCCGCTTTGTTAATGATCTGCGTTCTGTGGATGCTTGTGAGCGGCTGTTATGGAGCGGTCGCTGCGAAGCCCCAAACTAGGTGTGGCTGGTTTGATAATCCGACTCCGGGCAACGCTTGGCTCCATGATCGCGATGGAGTGTGGATGATTGCCATCCAGGGAGGCTACGAGGCCCAAGGTGATTGGCCCCAGTTCAAAGACTCACAATGGATGCCAGTCAACGGATCGCACGGGTATGGGTGTGCCTGCATCAAGGCTGTCGTGAATGCGAAGATGGGTCAGATCGTTCGCATTATTTCTGCGAATGCGCGGCCCCTAAGTGCTTGCCGAAAGGATCGTGCGCTCAAGGAGCCGGTGGACTAACCCGCTCCATTGAGCAGACAGCTTTGAGCTAGCTGCGCTGTCTCAAAGCCACCCGCTCATGTCGAACATTAAACGTCATGCGAAAACGAAAACCGCTTTACGATGCGCCACCGGCACCGCTAACACCGGAAAAGATTCGGTCATCGAGACGAGGATTGATTCTTCTTGGGTTGGCGTTCATTGCCGCCGGAGTATGGGACATCTCAAACGGTTACCCGATCGGGGCATCGAGGAGATTGGCGATTTTTGCCAACGTCTTCGGTACAGAAAATGTTGGAATGGCCTTCGACGCGTTTTGTATTCTTCTTGGTGCCCTCTTGCTCGTTGCAAGTAGGATGAAACCCTATGGCGAGCGCCATGCAAAGCATTAACATTCCATCGGGCGATGTGATGGAGAACGAACTCGTTCCTCGTTTAACTCATAATTGGACGGTGGCGTGCACAGCACGCCCGTCAATAACACGTTAGCGCGCATGGGAATTGCTGAACACTCGATCGTATCGTTCCGAATTTTCGGAGACGACCTTGTTCCATCTGAGGTGACAAGTCTGTTGGGCTGTGAACCCACCAAGGCTTGCTTGAAGGGCGAAACACGCATTGGCTCGACGACTGGAAACCGGTATGTTGAGAAGACGGGCCGCTGGAGCCTTGCAGCTGCAGAGCAGCGTCCGGAAGATATTCCAGCTCAAATCGCTGAGGTTCTTGGCAAGTTGAACAGAGATCCGGCTGTATGGGCTTTCCTACGGTCACGATTCAAGATGGACTTCTTCTGTGGCGTGTTCATGGGGACGTCCAACGACGGGCTAGAGTTTACGCCGGAGCTGCTTGGAGAGCTGTCCACTCGCGGCATCTCACTCGGACTGGACATCTATGACTACAGTGAAGAGTGATGTGTTCAGTGTGCGCTCTAACATGAAGATCAACGCCGACGGCTGAGCCGCCGGTTATCGTGGACGTTAGATACGATGAATCAAATATCTCGGACAGTATTTTGCGCTTTCATTAGGACGGCGTTTTCGAATTCAAAGCGAACCTACTGGCGAGGCCTGTTCGCGGGTATTCTGGCGTACCTGTTTACCTTGGCAGTTCTTTTTCTGGCGTTCTTCTTTCTCAAACCTTTTGTTTGGTTTACCTTTACGAATGCACCATACCCTTCAGTCAAGGAACCGCTTGACCCTGATTCAGTGGAATGGCTGGCACTCCAAGGAATGAATTTCGTAACTTGGTTCGCCGCAGGCACGGCCGTAGGTCGCTGGTCACCACCTAAGACCTGGGCGGTTGTTGCAACGCTTTATGGTTTTGTGATGGTCTTGTCTCTATTCGCTGCCGTTCCTGCCACACACTCTGCGTTCCGCTTAGTATGCTGGTTTCTCGGATCACCGCTCGCTATCATTTTTGGCAACGTGTTTTACCGGCGACGAGAAGCACGTTTTTCAATACTTCCCAGTTCTTAGGCAGTTATACGATCAATGCGATCTAACCTTATGCTCAATACGGGCGTTCTACAGCACGTTTTGCTTGCGTGCGATTGATGGTCAGCTTTACGTTAACCTCGAGAGCAGAACCATGCACACATCCAAAGTACGGGCGACAAAAGGAAATGGCGTAAGACGGTTGACCGCAGCTTTCGTACTGTTCTCGCTGAGTTGGCCGTGGATGATAGCTGTTGCGCAAGTCGATGCACAAAGGGCAGCACGCAACTTCGTAATCACGCATCGAATCGGGAGCAACATGTCGCAGATGGCGCTCGCTGTGGCCAGTCGAACGCAGACGTTCCGGATACTGAGCAAGGCGCTTGGTCCTAACGAAGCTTTGAAGCGGGTTCGGAAAGAGATTGCACTCGCCGCACCAAATTACCAAGAGCAGTGGAACCAAAACTTAGCAGCCGCATATGCAAAGCACTTCTCCGTTGAAGAGTTGGTTTCGCTCAATTCGAAAGGGAAGCAGTCCCCGTACATTGAAAAGCTGGCCTCTCTGCGGAACGTCGTCGGTGACGACATGCGTCGGGCATCACAGCCGATGCTTACCGAGATGGTTCGGCGCGTGTTGCAAAATGTACTTTCGAGCGTGAAAGAGTGATGTTGTGTTATTTGGAACGTGACTAACAAAATGCTGCCGCCGCGGCGCGCGGACGAATCCTACTGAACTCGGCATCAGGCTTCTCTATGTCTTGGCTACCCATTTACGCAAACAAAGCAGATTGTGCAGAAATACTTGCCTACCTCAATCAATCAGAGGAGATCGCCTTCATTGTGGCTAACGGTGTAGGTAGGTGGATCGCCGTTTCGACGATAGAAGCGCTTATGCCCGGCCGCTATTGCCTTTGGCATGTCCCAAGCGGCCCTTTGCCACTTTTTCGAGGTGCAGGGGAGACGCCGGGCGAGATCGTTAACCCCTTCGGCGGCTGGCTTGAAGCGAAATCAGGCGCAGACTCTTCAACCCCCTATTTCGGGGCCGGTCACCCTGGCATCATTTGGCTGAATATCCGAGGAGAAAGCGTAGAACGACTGTCAGGCGTACTAACAGTCGGCCTCTCATCATTCGAGTGGATCGGCAATCATTACAAAGCAATTGGCTCGTCGGCGAAACCGGAATCCGAAAAATTCTGGAAATCCCTCGGACGTTGGGTAAAGAAGCACGCGACTAAGGTTCCGCGTTGTGGGCCGCAACAAAGCACTCCTCCTGAGATTTGGGCATTTCACGGTGCGATTGATGAATTCGAGAACGGTGCAAAGGGCGGCAATGTATAAATTTCTAGTTCCTGACTTTCCGTTGAACATCGACGCCTTTGGCGCTGTCCGAAAAAATCGTTGAGCGTCACGAAGCCCGCTCTTCATTCCCGTTGCAAGGAGAGAAGCCATGAATTCACCCGTCATCAAAATAGGTCAACTCGGTATCAACTATGTCGTTGATGGAGCAAGCACGTCGAGCCTGGGCGTGTTCGAGTTGACGGTTCCCCCGGGTTCGAATGTTCCCCCTCCACACAGTCATTTGAACAACGAGGAATTCGTCTATGTTCTCGAAGGTACCTTGCGATACACGGTGGGCGATGAAACGCGAGATCTTTCAGTGGGCCAAAGCATGAGCACGCCCAAGGGGGTCGTTCATGCCTTCGATAATCCTTTCAACACCACTGCGAAAGCGCTAATCGTGAATTCGCCGGATATCGGTGCGCAATATTTCAGGGACATTGCGGCCGTGGTCAATGCAGGCGGCCCGCCCGACAAAGCTGCCCTTGTCGCCGTAATGACCCATTACGGTTTGGTCCCCGCAGCACCAAAGTGAGATTCAGCAATTCGCTCGGGCTGGGACTACTTCGCGGTGCGGTTAACGTCGGCGTCATGCGTCAAATACTTGTGGAGGAAACATGCTTCAGTTACGACCAGGATGTGAATGCTGTGATAAAGATCTCCCGCCTGATTCCGCAGACGCACGGATTTGTTCCTTTGAATGTACGTTCTGTGCGTCCTGCGCAGCCTCTGTATTGCACGGAAAATGTCCGAATTGCGGTGGAGAGCTTGTTGTCCGCCCAAGAAGGCCTCTCGAAAAGCTGGCGAAATTTCCTGCATCGGTAGAGCGTGTGTTCAAGCCGCGAGGATGCACAAATGCCGCATAAAGAACGGCAAGCCCGACAAATGGCTGGATGCGGCGTGGCCGCTGGAACGGCGGCCAAACGGCTGAACCGTAACATCAGGCTTCATCAGTAGCGATGCCATGACCGATACGAAACTGACTTTTGCAAACCAGGAAGAGTGGGAAACCTGGCTGGATCATCATGGAGGTTCCTCTTCCGGCGCATGGCTCCGCCTCGCGAAGAAGTCGGCCGGACAGCCTACCGTCTCCTATGCCCAGGCACTCGAAAGTGCGCTTTGCTTCGGATGGATTGACGGCCAGAAGCAGGCCGAAAACGATCACTACTGGCTTCAACGCTTCACGCCTCGAACCGCCAGGAGCATCTGGTCGAAGATCAACAAAGAAAAAGCGGAAGCGCTGGTCGCATCTGGGCGGATGCGTCCGGCCGGGATGCGGGAGATCGATCGCGCCAAGCAGGACGGCCGCTGGGACGCCGCCTATGCGTCGGCAAGCAATTCAACCGTTCCTGAAGACTTGCAACGAGCCCTTGACGCCCATCCCGAGGCAAAGACGTTCTTTGCAACGCTCAACAGCAAAAACCGATACGCCATCCTTTTCAGAGTGCAAAACGCAAAGAAGCCGGAAACCCGGGCGCGGAAAATCGCGCAATTCATTGAAATGTTAAGCAAGGGCGAAACGCTCCATCCTTGACCTCGTTGACCTGGCATTACCTCGCGCACGAGAACTTGTTCAACGTAGCCAGGACGGAAGTTCGGTTCGGACCGGATACGCGAAGCAAATGCGCTCCATGTACATCAGGCGCGCTGCAAATCAGAGATTCAAATGATTCCTACCCTGGATCCGAAAGCGACATGAGCGAAGATCTTGCCAGCCAGGATCCCCGGCTATTGCGCCGTCTGCTGCGCGCAAAGGACCGGATGGATGCCGCATCCCACGAAGACTGGCCGGTTCAGCGGCTGGCGCGCATCAGCCACGTTTCGGAGGCGCATTTTGCGCGAGCCTTCAAGGAAGCCTTCGGTGTCCCGCCGCACCGGTACCTGCTGACGCGCCGCATCGAGCGAGCCGTCGCACTGTTGCGCGACACAGACCTGCCCATCACCGAAATCGCCCTCCGGACGGGCTGGCGCAGCCTTGGCACGTTCGGCCGCATCTTTCGCGATATCACCGGCGAGAACCCGGGCGCGCTCCGGGTTCTCGCGCGGGCCGCGGCGCACGGGATCGGCAGCGTACCTGCCTGCATCGTCAGCGCCGCGCACCGGCCCGATCTCAGAACCGCAGTTTCGGAGAAGCGGCGAGGCCTGGAGCGCGGTATAAAAGCGGCTCAACCAAAGGAGGTCAAAGATGAGCCAGGGTGTGCAAGTAGCAGGTCTATACGTTCGGGACCAGGATGAGGCGCTCGCCTTCTATACCGAAAAGCTCGGGTTTCACGTTCATACGGACGTGCGCAACGGCGGCTTTCGCTGGCTGACGGTGCAACATCCGGATCAGCCGTCGTTCCAGCTTGGCCTGTTCGCGCCCGGGCCGCCGATGCATGACGCCGCGACTGCGAAGGCGCTGGATGCGATCGTGGCCAAGGGCGCGATGCCTCCGCTCGTGCTGATCGTGGATGACTGCCGCGCGGCCTATGAGCGGATGTGCGCAAGGGGCGTGGAGTTTACCCAGGAGCCTGTGGACCGGTACGGCAGCGTGGACGCCGGCTTCCGCGATCCGTCGGGAAACGGATGGAAGATGATCGAGGCCCGTCGCTGAGCCAGATGGAGATACGAATGAGCGCCTCCAACAACAACTGGATCCGGCAGGTTCATCGCTGGCTGTCGATTGCCTTTACGTTGACAGTTGTCGCCAACTTCATCGCAAGAATGCGAGGAGAGCCGGCCGCGTGGATTACCTACTCGCCGCTGCCCCCGCTCGCTTTGCTCCTGCTTTCCGGCTTGTATCTGTTCGTGCTGCCGTACGTCGCCAAGTGGCGAGGCAGATCACGCGCGGCCTGAGCAGGCATTCCGTCAAAATTGGGGGTTTTTGCTGCGAAGCAGAAGAAAGACTTTCTGAAGATATCCGCTGCACCGGCGTCCGCTTCAACCGCATATCGGTAGACATGCCTTGTCCACGGATTCCCCGCCAAAGCAAACGGCCGTAACTGATCAGGAAGCGGCCGGAACAGGTCGACGCGCCGACGTCACCGATGGCACAGATGCTGCTCCACTTCAACCAGGCGCAGCCGGCAAGCCCGCGCAGCCCTGCCAGCAGCCGCCTTGACGGGCAATGCCGGCTCGCCGGCGCCGCTCCGTTTGAAAAAATTTCCATGTGTTGAAAATCCGCAATGCGCCTATGGCCCGCATTGCCGCTCGCCGTTCGCAATGGCAAGGGGCGAACGTTTCCAACCGCATTCGTTTGACGATCACCAGGAATGAGATATCGCACCGGATCGTTTCCGTTTCTTCTGGCGCTTGCCGGGCTGCATGCTCGCCGCGTATTGCGTGGTCGCGGTGCTGGAGCACGCCAATGACCCGGATAGTGCTGGCGGAAGACCACCTGCTGGTGCGAGCCGGTCTGCGTTCGCTGCTTGAGCAGGTGAGCGATGCGGAGATCGTGGGCGAGGCGGCCAACGGCGCGGAAGCGCTGGAGCTGGTCGCGCGCGAGCTTCCGGACGTGGTGCTGATGGATATCTCGATGCCGGTCATGGGCGGCTTGCAGGCAAGCCGTGAAATCAAGCGGCTGTTCCCCTTCGTCAAGATCCTCATCCTCAGCATGCACGTCAATGAAGCGTATGTGGAGCAGGCGCTGCGCGCGGGGGCCGACGGCTATCTGCTCAAGGATGCCGAAACCGGCGACCTTGCCCATGCATTGAACGTGGTGAGGCGCGGCGAAATCCATCTCGGCCCGCGCGTGTCGCGGCAACTGGTGGAAAGCTTCCTCAATCTTCTGCCTGCCCGGCGCCCCGGCGCCGGCGGCCGGGTAGCGGTGGAGGAAATTCCGCTTACTGCACGCCAGCGGGAAATCCTGCACTGCGTCGCCGAAGGCATGAGTGGAAAGGAAATGGCGCGCCGCCTCGGAATCAGCCCCAAGACGGTGGAAGGACATCGCACCCACCTCATGCAGCGGTTGCATATCCACGACGTTCCCGGCCTGGTCCGCTACGCGATCCGGATCGGGCTGATCGACGTGGATGGCTCCAACGAGAATCCCACTCCTGAACCCCAATCCTGAGCCGTCACCGGTTGCCGCCAACCGGCTACCACGGTATTTCCCGTGTCCGGCGGCGCGACATAAGGGAAAACCCCTATGGCTCCAGATGTAAGCGAATGTTACTGTCCGGCAATATTATTTTGCAGTGAATCCTTCTTGCGCTGGATGGATGAGTTGGCTGTTGGCAGTCGGTAACAAAGCGCTTTGTCTTTCATATCGGGTGTTTCCCGATTGGCAAGACCCTCGTGGTTACGTACACCAAACAATCGAACGCATTTCCTGGCGCGGGCAGGGTCCCGTTCCGGAGTGCCATTCATGTCCACGCGCAAGCGTCTTTCCCGCCTCGCCGATCAGCGCATCGGTCTTGTTTCCCTGCTGTGCCTGAGCCTCGGTCTCGGCCATGCCGTTCCCGCTCTTGCGCAAACCGCCGCCGACCGTTCGGAAGCCGCGCGCCAGGCGGATATCCTGCAGCGCCAGAGCCAGGAACGGGTGCAGCACGATATCGAATCGGCGATACCGCAACGCCCGTCTTCCGGCTTCGACACCAGCAATCTGGTGCCGAAAGTGGATGCTTCGGCGGCCGGCCACAAATGCCACGACATCAGCCATATCACGATCTCCGGCGCGCCCAACCTGTCGTTCGGGGCACGGCAGGACATCATCAACCAGTACACCGGGCATTGCCTGGGTGTGGCCGAGATCGAGCAGATACTGGCCGCCATCACCAAGGATTACATCAGCCGCGGCTACGTCACCACCCGCGCCTATCTGCCGCAACAGGATCTCTCCAGCGGCACGCTCGAAATCCTGGTGCTCGAAGGCGTGGTCGGCAAGATCAACCTGGAAGACGGCGGCCATGACAGCATTGCGCTGGGCGGCGTGTTTCCTTCCGCCGGCGACCTGCTGAACTTGCGCGACCTGGAACAGGGCATCGACCAGGTCAACAAGCTGTCGTCGAACAATGCGCAGCTCGATATCCGGCCCGGCGCCAAGCCCGGCACCAGCGACGTGGTGATCCGCAATACGCCGGGCAATCCGCTGCATGCGTCGGTGAGTGCCGACAACCAGGGCTCGGAAAGCACCGGCAAGAACCAGCTCGGCGTGACGGTCAGCAGCGACCGCCTGCTCGGCTGGAACGAACTGATGCTGTTCACCCACCGCGAAGCAGTGCCGAACGACTGGGATCGCAAGTATTCGGAGAGCAACAGCTTCGCGTTCGTCGCGCCGATCGGCTATTCCACGCTCTCGATCTCCACCAGCCGCTCGCGCTACGTCAGCACCCTGGTCGCGCCCAGCGGGCTGGACCTGCAGTTCAAGGGCAGCAGCTCGGCCGACAGCTACCGGCTCGACCGCCTGATGTACCGCGATCAGAGCACGCGCTTTTCGTTGTCCGGCGCGGTAACGATGAAAGACTCGAAAAGCTACCTGGCGGATGAATACCTGGGCGTGAGCAGCCGCTCGCTATCGGTACTCGACCTGGGTTCCAATGTCAGCACCGGCTTCCTGGGCGGCGCCTTGTCGCTCGACTTCGGCATTTCGCGCGGCCTGCGCATCGGCGGCGCATTGAACGACCCCGACAACCTGCCGGAGCTGGCGCCGCGCGCCCAGTTCCGCAAGTACACGCTGGGCATCAACTACGTCCGCCCCTTCCATGTCGGCCATACCGATTACGCGTTTTCCAGCCAGTTCTCGGGCCAGCGCGCGGACGACACGCTGTACGGCTCCGAGCAGATGCTGATCGGCGGCATCTACTCGGTGCGCGGCTTCGTCAACAACACGCTGTCCGGCGACAACGGCTACTACCTGCGCAACGAACTGTCGGCGCGCCCCGTGCTCGCGCTCGGTGGCCAGACCCTGCCGGTGCGGATCTACGCCGGGCTCGATGTCGGCAAGGTCACCAACCGGGTGCCGAACGTCCCGAGCGGACGGCTGGTCGGCATGGCGGTCGGATTCTCGACCACCTGGAAAGGCGTCAGCGTCGACGTCTTCAACGCGCGCCCGATCTCCATGCCGGACTTCTTCGAGCGCGAAGGTTCGCAAACCTGGATACGCATCGGCTACGCCATCTGACCGCCAGCCGCGCCCGCCCCGCATTCAACGAGAAATGACAAGAGAAAACCATGCATAAACACGCCAGCATGAACCGCGCCTATCGTATCGTCTGGAGCGCCGCCCGCGGCGCTTTCGTGGTTGCCGCCGAAACCGCGCGCGGCCGTTCCAAATCGAGCCGCTCCTGCAGCGTGCCGGGCAGCGCCGCACTGGCACTGGGAATAGGATTGTTGGGCTGGTCCGGGATGGCGGCCGCGCAGGTCGTGCCGGCCACCACCGTGGTGCCGGTGCCAGGCAAGACCAATGCCTACATTTCTCCGAACGGCGTGCCGGTGGTGAACATCAACACCGCCAATGCGGCCGGCGTGTCGCACAACCAGTACACGCGCTATGACGTGGAAAAGAACGGCATGGTGCTCAACAACGGCAACTCGGCGCTGTCGTCGCGCCAGTCGCAACTGGCCGGTCAGGTGGTCAGCAACGTCAACCTCGGCGCAGAAGCCAAGGTCATTCTCAACGAAGTGGTGAGCAGCAACCGCAGCACGCTGGCCGGCTTCACCGAAGTCCTGGGCGGCAAGGCCGACGTGATCGTCGCCAATCCCTACGGCATCACCTGCAGCGGCTGCGGCTTCATCAACAGCGACCGCGTCACGCTCACCACCGGCACGCCGAACTTCGGCTATGACGGCAGCGTGGCCGGCTTCAGCGTCAACCGCGGCGACGTGCTGATCAATGGCGGTGGCCTGAACGCCAGCGCGCAACAGATCCTCGACCTGGTCACGCGCTCGGTGAAGATCGACGGCCAGATCAATACCGCGCCCGGCGGCACGCTCGGCATCACCACCGGCACCAACCAGTGGAGCTACGCGACGCGCGCCGTAACCGGCAGCACCACGGGCACGGATGCCCAGCCTTCCTACGCGATCGATTCCAGCGCGCTCGGCGGCATGTACGCCGGCCGCATCCGCCTGATCGCCACCGAAGCCGGCGTCGGCGTACGCATGCTCGGCGATGCCGCCGCCGATACCAACGACTTCACGCTCGATGCCGCCGGCAAGGTGCTGGTGCAAAGCCATATCTCGGCGCAGCGCGATGCGAAGCTCGCCTATACCGGCGACGCGGCGGGCGGCGCCGATGCGCTGCAAATCGCGGGCGCCGATGCTTCGGTGAGCGCCGAGCGCGACCTGACGCTGGCCTCCGGCAGCGGCGGCACCACGCTCAGCGAGGGCAAGCTCAAGGCAGGCCATGATCTTGCCCTGACCGCCGCCAGCCTCACCGACACCTCCGCCAACCTCGCTTCCCGCGCCGCCGCGCACGACGTCACCATCGCCGTCGATGGCGACGCGACGATGAACGGCACCCAGTGGGGCGCAGGCGGCAAGCTGGCCGGCACCGTCGGCTCGCTCGCGGCCGGCAATGGCACGAAGATATACAGCGGCACCGATGCATCGGCTGCCGACCGAAGCCTCAGTCTCACTGCCACCAGCGGCGACCTTGCGTTCACGGATGCCAGCCTCATCAGTCCTTCCGATATCACGCTCACCGCGCAACAGGGTGCGATTACGGCCGCTGCGCCCGTGACCGTGCAGGCCAGCGACAACCTGGCATTGAGCGCCAGGACCGCATTGAGCAATGCCGGCAATCTGCTGGCAGCGAAGCAGGCGACCATCAGTGCGACCGATACGGCCACCTCGTTGGCCGTCACCAACAGCGGCACGCTGCAAGCCGGCACGCATCTCGGTATCGGTGCATCCGGCCAGACCGTCAGTCTCGACAATCAGGCCGGCGGCAACGTGCTGGCCGATACGGTCGCCTTCACCGGCTCCACCCTGTCCAACGACGGCATCGTGCAAGCCACCAACGGCCTGGACGTGAATGCTTCCGGCGCGGTCGCCAACCAGTCCGCCGGCAAGATACTGACGACCGCCGCCGGCAAGGATGTGAACCTGACCGCGGCCAGCCTCGATAATGCAGGCATCCTGCAATCGGCAGGCGCAATCCAGGGCACGATGAGCGGCGCCATTGCCAATTCCGGCACGATGCTCAGCGTCAGCGACACGGACGGCGGCAGCAACGGCGCGCTCGCGCTGCAAGGCGCCAGCCTCGACAATTCGGGCACGATCGCCGGCAACGGCACGTCCACTGTAACGACCGACAGCGGCGCGATCGGCAACACCGGCTCCATCCTGTCGCAAGGCGACCTGACGCTGACGGCCGCCACCGCATTGAACAACAACGGCAGCACCAGCAGGATTCTCGGCGCGAACAACGTCAAACTCACCAGCGGCAATAGCAGCTTCACGGCCAGCAACGACGGCCAGATCCAGGCCGGCACCGCGCTGACCCTCGGTGAAGCCGGCCATTCGGTCTCCAGCCTGACCAACACCAACGGCGCGACTCTGCTGGGCGACACCGCGACCTTTACCGGCGATACCTTGACCAACAGCGGCACGCTGCAGGCGACCAACGGCTTGACGATCACGGCCAGCGGCGCAGTCACCAACAACGCCGGCGGTACCATGCTGACCACGGCGGCAACCAAGGATGTGGCATTGACCGCGGCCAGCCTGAACAACGCCGGCACGCTGCAATCGGCCGGCGACCTGGCGGCCACGGTCAGCGGCGCGCTCGCCAACAGCGGCACCGTGCTGACGAAGGATGCAGCCGGCAACATGGCGTTGCAAGGCGCAAGCATATCGAACAGCGGCACGCTGCAAGCGGCCAATACGGCCGGCGTGACGGCCACCGCCACCACATTGACCAACAGCGGCACCGTCCAGGCGCAGGGTGACCTGACGTTGGCGGCCGCCACCGCATTCAACAACAGCGGCAACGGCAGCAAGATTCTCGGCGCGGGCAACGTCAAGCTCACCAGCGGCAACAGCAGCTTCACGGCCAGCAACGACGGCCGCATTCAGGCAGCCGGCGCTCTTACGCTGGGCGAAGCCGGCCACATTGCCAGCGCGCTCGCAAACAATAACAACGCCGCCCTGCTGGGCAACGCCTTGCATATCAAGGCCGGTAGCGTAGACAACTACGGCCGTGTCCAGGCCGGCTCCGCGTCCGATATCACGGCTTCCAGCCTGACCAACCACGGCAGCAGCGCCGTGATCGTGACCGGACTGGACGGCAGCGCCAGTACGGTAAGCCTGAGCGGCAACCTGAGCAACGAAGGCGCGATGCATGGCGGCGGCGACCTGACCGTCAGCGCAGCGAAGATCGACAACACCTCGACCGCCGGCCTGTCCTCGCTGGGCAACTTGTCGCTGACCTCGAATAGCGGCGGCATCGACAATGCCGGCGCGCTATATGCGGGCAATACGCTTTCGACAACCGCGACAGGCCAGACCATCACCAACCGCAGCACCGGCACGATGGACGGCAACGACATCACGGTGTCGGCCGCTACCTTCACCAACTACAACACCGTCATCGCCACCCGCAACGCCAGCATCAACACCACCAGCGCGTTCAACAACCTGCCGACCGGCGGCGTGCCGGACGTGATCACCGGATCGATCGACTATGGCGCGGTCACCACGCCCTACGACACCGGCGACTACAACTGCAACATCTTCGGCGCGGCCTGCGACCACCAGTGGGTGAAAGCGCAGAATTTCGATGTGACGCAAGCGCTGTCGGGCGCGGTACCGGTGCAGAAGGGGCAGATCATCGCCGGCAATAACCTTGACATCAATTACGGCGGCGCCGGCACCAACACGGCCTCGCTGATCTCGGCGCCGAACGTCAACATATCCGGCAGCGGCAGCTTCACCAACGTCGACCTGCATCTCGACAAGATTTCCTATGCGCGGCGCTGGCGCATCTATGAAACCAACAGCACCTTCGGTTCGGACAATTTCGCCTACTACTTTCCGACCAGCGGCAGCCAGTTCGGCTGCAACGACGGCGGCTGCTTCAGCGGCACCGCCGGCAGCGAATCGTCCGCCGCATCCGGCTCGTACTGGCTGGAAACCGGGCGTACCACCATACAGGTCTTCAGCGCAGGCATTTATGCGACCAACCTGCACTTCTCCGGCGGCACGCTGAAGAACCTCGGCTCGCCCTATCAGAAAACCGTGAGTGCCACCAGCACCGCCAGCATCGGCGCCGCCGGCCTTGGCAACGTCAGCGGCGCCGGCGCTGCCACGGCGGCCGCGCTGGCCAGCGTGCCCGCTGCCGGCAGCATCGACTTCAAGGGACTCAACCTGTCGCTGCCCACCAATCCGAACGGCTATTTCGTCACCGCGAAGAATCCGGGTTCGCACTACCTGGTGGAAACCAATCCGCTGTTCCAGGTCGGCTCCAATTTCGTCGGTTCCGATTACCTGTCGGTACGCCTCGGCTTCAATCCGGATACGGTGCAAAAGCGCCTGGGCGATTCCAATTACGAAGCCAAGCTGATCCGCGACCAGCTGATAGCGCAGACCGGCAGCAACATCATCAAGGGCCAGCAGAATGAAGCGGCACAGATGCAGGCGCTGATGGATAACGCCGTCACGCAGTCGGCCTCGCTCGGCCTCAAATACGGCCAGCCGCTGACGCCGGCGCAGGCCGCCGGCCTGACCGAAGACATGGTCTGGATGGTGGAACAGGAAGTCGCCGGCCAGAAAGTGCTGGTGCCGGTGGTCTACCTTGCGCAGAGCACGAAGGACGCGATCGAATCCGGCGGCCCGGTCATTTCCGCCGCCAACGCGGACATCAAGGCCGCCGCGCTGGAAAACACCGGCGGCACCATCGCAGGCAGCGACAAGCTCAACATCGCCACCACCGGCGATATCCACAACACCGGCGGCGCCATCAAGGGCGGCGACGTCTCGCTCAGCTCCAGCCAGGGCAGCGTGATCAACGAAACCGTGGCCCAGACCAACGGCGGCAAGGACTTCGCGCGCACCGTGATCGGCGCAACCGGCAGCATCCAGAGCACCGGCAAGCTGAAGGTCGATGCGGCCAAGGACATTACCGTCAAGGGCGCGGAAGTGGCGGCCGGCGGCGATGCTTCGCTGGCGGCCGGCAACAACGTCACCTTCGACACCATCCAGGACAAGAGCGCCGACTCCACCTACAAGGCTTCGCAAGGCTTGTGGGGCTTGTCGAGTTCGAGCGAATCGACCCATGTCGCCACCACCAGGAACATCGGTTCCAGCCTGACCACCGGCGGCAACCTGAACATCAAGAGCGGCAAGGACACTACCATCGCCGGCTCGTCGGTCGAGACCGGCGGCAACATGGCGGTCGATGCCAAGGGCGACTTCAACGTGGTGTCGCGCCAGGACACTACCGAGACCAGCAATTCGTCCAGCCATAGCGGCCTCGGCGTAGGCGGCGGCCTGTATGGTTCGACCTCGACCACCACCGATACCTTCAAGGGCCGCAACGTCGGCTCCAGCATCAAGGTCGGCGGCGATGCAGACATCAAGACCGACAAGACCATGACCCTGCAGGGCTCGACGCTGAGCGTCGACGGCAACGCCAAGATCAAGGCGGACGACGTGCAGGTGCTGGCCGGCCAGGACGTGGACCGCACCACCACCACCACGACCACTACCTCGTTCCTGAAGTTCGACGGCGCGAGCGGCAAGGCCGATGCCGAAGCGGACGCGGGCGCTCATTCCGGCGCACGCTCGGCAGCGGCTGCCGGCACCAAGGACGGCAAGGCCAGCGCCAGCGCTTCCGCCTCGGCCGAAGCCGGCGCGGCAGCAGGTGCGGGCGCCAGCGCTTCGGCTAGCGCCGGCGTCACGCTGGCCGAGACCACCACGACTCACAGCACCGACTACAACATGCACAGCGTCGGTTCGGCGATCACGGTCGGCAAGGATCTGAGTGTGGACAGCAACAAGTCGATCACGCTGCAGGGCGCGAACGTCGAAGCCGGCGGCGATGTCGACCTCAAGGCGAAGGACATCAACGTGATGGCTTCGCAGGACGTGCACACCTCGTCCAGCAAGACCACCACCACGCAGATCGGCCTGTACGTCGATTCCGACAACAGCGCCAGCGCTGGTGCCAGCGCCCAGGCCGGCGCACACGCCCAAGCCTCGGCCAACGCGGATGGCAACAAGCTGACCGCTGGCGCCAACGCCAGCGCGGGTGCGTCCGCCGATGCGCAGGCCAACGCGCAAGCCAGCTCGGACACGACCATCGACGTGATGCGCACTTCCACCACCGAGACCAACAGCCTGAACATCACCAACACCGGCAGCACGATCAAGTCCGGCGGCAAGATGAAGGTCAGCGCCGGCGACACGCTGACCGTGCAAGGCTCCGAACTCAACGGCGAGCAGGGCGTGTCGGTCAAGGCCAAGGACATGAAGTTCCTCGCGGCCGAAGACGTGGACGTGACCAGCACCAAGACCACGCGCACCAGCGCCGGCCTGTACGTCAGCGGCAGCGCCGGTGCGCAGGCAGGCGCCGGCGCCTCGGTGGAAGCCCAGGCCGACGCACACGGCGGCAATGCCGGCTTGCTGAACCAGGACAGCGCACAGGCCAGCGTCACCGGCACCGCCGGCGCCCATGCGGGCGCGAGCGCCGAAGCCAAGGCCGGCTACGGCATACAGGCCAAGCACACGAGCGAAAGCTCGGTCGAAGGCTCGACCACGGCCGTGGTTTCCAGCATCAAGTCCGGTTCCGGCGACGTCGAGCGGACTGCCGACAACAAGATCGTCGATGTCGGCACCGCCATCGAAGCCGGCGGCAACTTCACCCAGTCGGCCACGACCATCGAAAGCCATGCCGCGAAGAACACGACCTTCAGCTCGTCCGAATCGCAGACCGATACCGCGCGGCTCGGCGTCTACGGCAAGGCGGAAGCCGGCGCGGAAGCCAGCGCCACCGGCTCGGCCGGCAGCGGCGTCGGCTACCTCGGCGGCAACAGCATGGGGAAAGAGCACGAAGTCAGCACCGATGCCGGCGCCAGCGCCACCATCGGCGTCGAAGCCTCGTACGAGCACGAGCACAGCAGTTCGAGCAGCAGCAGCAGCGAGGCAGTGGTTTCCACCATCAAGGCCGGCGGCAAGGTCAGCAGCACATCGACCGGCAAGACTTCGTTCGAAGGTACCCAGATCAGCGGCGACGGCGGCGTGGACCTGAGCGCGAAGGAGATCGATTTCAAGGCGGCCAAGAATACCGAGACCAGCTCGGACAGCACGACGACCGGCAACGCGTCTGCGCATTTCGGCGCCGGCGTCGCAGTCGGTTCGCACGCGCCGGTGGAAGGCGGCGGGGAAGGCGGCTTTACCAACGACAACGGCGCCGCGTCGTCGTCGACCGCGGTAGTCGGCAGCATCCAGTCCGGCGGCAAGCTCAACATCAAGACCCAGGGCGATGCCCGCTTCGAGGGTACCGATATCGAGTCTGCCGGCGATGCGAAAGTCAGCGCGGGCGGCAAGCTTACCTTCGATGCGGCGCACGACACTTCGACCGAAAGCGCGAACTCCAGCAATGCGCAGGTCAGCGCCGAGTTCTCCAAGTCGGGCAGCAAGGGGGGCGGCGATTCCGAATCCGAGATGGGTCTTAACGCCGAAGGCGGCTTCAGCAAGGAAAATTCCAGCAGCTCGAACGCGGTCACCGGCACCATCAAATCGGGCGGCAATCTGACGCTCTCCGCCGGCAAGGACGCCACCTTCGAAGGCACGGCAGTCCAGGCCGAGGGCGATACCGAAGTCTCGGCCGGCGGCAACGTCAACTTCAATGCGGCGCGCAACACCAGCAGCAGCGAATCGACCGAGTTCTCGGCCAGCGCCGGCGTCGGCGCCAGCAGCTCGACCGATTCGGAAAAAGGGGAAAGCTCGACCGGCAAGAGCGCGTCGCTCGGCGTCGAAGGCGGCTATTCGAAATCCACCAGTTCGGAAGCCGTCACCGGCTCGATCGCGACCGGCGGCAACCTGAAGATCAAGAGCGGCGGCGACGCCAACTTCGAAGGCACCGACGTCGCAGCCGGCGGCGCGGCGGCGGTGAATGCCGGCGGCAACGTCAACTTCAAGGCCGCCGAGAATACGTCGGAAGAAATCGGCGTGAGCGCCTCGGTCGGTGTATCCGGCAGCAATACCACCACCAGCAAGACCGGCGGGGCGGCAGCCGACAAGCCGGCCGGTGCCGGTGCCGCGGCTGCGACGGCGGGCATGCCTGAAAAGACCGCGGGCGCCGCCGGGGAAAACACGGATGCGGCCGGCGCGGCCCAAGCCGAAGGCCCGGTCACCGAGCGCGAACGCGGCGGCGAACTTGGTGTGGAAGCCGGCTATTCCAAGAGCACCGAACGCAAGGGCGGTTCGATCTCGACCGGCAAGGGGCTGTCGATCACCTCCGGCAAGGATGCGAATTTCGAAGGCACCAAGGTGGATGCCAAGGGCGATATCGCGGTCGATGCCAAGGGCGATGTCAACATCACGACCGCGCGCAGCACCAGTGTCGGCGTCGGCGTCTCGGCCGGCACCGAAAGGGAAGCCAAGACCAGCAGCGAAGCGCCCGAGGAGGGCAGCGCCAGCAACAGCACCAGTGTCGGCATCGAAGGCGGCGTCCAGATCAGCAACGAAGGCGCCAGCTTCAAGAGCGGCGGCAAGGTCAACATCGCTTCCGGCGGCAAGACTGCACTGGTCGATACCAGCATCGCCGCCAAGGGCGGCGAGCAGATCGATGCCAAGGGCGGCGTGGAGCGCAGTTCGGCGACCAACGTCGACATGACGGTCAAGATGAGCCATGCGAGCAAGTCGGAAACGCCGGAACCGGAACCCGCGCCGGAACCGGAGACGCCGGCTGCCAACGGGATGGCGGCGGCCGCCGCCGGCCTGACGCCGGCCGTGTCCGAAGCGAAGCCGCACGAGGCAACTCCGCACGAGGCGGAGCCGCAGTCCCACCAGGCCAAGACCGAAACCAAACCGGTCCAGCCCACGATCGAGCAGCCGAAGCCGGAAGCGAAGAAACAGGAAGCGAAGAAACAGGAAGCGAAGAAACAGGAAGCGAAGAAGCCGGAAGCGGAAAAGACGCCGGAAAACAAGGTGACGCCGAAGAAGCCGGACCCGAAGAAGAAACCGGACCCGAAGAAAAAGCCCGATCCGAAAAAGAAACCGGATCCGAAAAAGAAGCCGGTTCCGGCCAAGAAAACGGTGAAAAAGCCGATGCCTCTCGACAAGCGCCCGGCCTGGAAACCCTGATCAGGCACTGCGTCGCAGGCACATGCTCATCCTCATCCCGGTTCGCAGACGGGCGGGGATGAGCATGCCGGGGCACGGCCTTCCGCCTCCCTCCGGAGCAGAACGCACGCCTGTGCTATTCTTTTCCGCCGTGCAAGATGCGCATCCCTGATTCCCTTATCGCCTTCGGCAACAACATTTTTCTGGAGAGATTCATGAGCAACCAACGACGCGTTTTCATGCGCGCCCTCGGCCGGCGTGTGGCCGCGGTAACGGCCGCCGCCGCCGTCCTGTCGCTGCCGGTACTCGGCCATGCCGCCGCCGCCACCGATTTCCCCGCCGGCCGTCCGGTGACGCTGATCGTCCCGTTCCCGCCCGGCGGTCCGCTCGACACGATCGCGCGCGTGCTCGCCGAAGCGGTACGCCCGACGCTCGGCAACGTCATCGTCGAAAACCGCCCGGGCGCCGGCGGCAACATCGGCATGACGGCGGTCGCCAAGGCTGAGCCGGACGGCTACACCATCGGCATGGGCGCGCTGTCGACGCACGCGATCAATCCCTGGCTGTATCCGCACATGCCGTTCGATCCGCTCAAGGATTTCGCACCGATCACGCTGGTGGCGAACGTGCCGAACGTGCTGGTGCTCAACAAGGAATTCGCCGCGCAAAACAAGATCGGCTCCGTCAAGGACCTGATCGCCTACCTGAAGAAAAACCCGGGCAAGGTCAATTTCGGCTCCGGCGGCAACGGCAGCGGCGGTCACCTGGCGGGCGAACTGTTCAAGCAGATGGCCGGCGTCTACATGGTGCACATTCCCTACCGCGGCGCGGCGCCCGCGCAGATGGCGCTGATCGGCAACGACGTGCAGCTGATGTTCGATAATCTCGGTTCGGCTGCGCCGCGCATCCGCCAGGGCAGCATCGTGGCGCTGGGCGTGACCACGCCGCAACGTGCGACAACCTATCCGGAACTGCCCACCATCGCCGAAAGCGGCGTGCCGGCGTTCAAGAATTTCGACATCAGCACCTGGTTCGGCCTGTTCGCGCCGGCCGGCACACCGGCTGCGGTGGTCGACAAGCTGAACAAGGAATTCACCGCCGCGCTGCGTTCGTCGTCGGTACGGGAACGCATGCTGAAATTTGCTGCCGAACCTGCGCCGACCAGCGCCGCGCAATTCGACGCGCTGGTGCGACGCGAAAACAAGCGCTACCAGGCGATCGTCAAGAGCTCGGGTGCGAAGATCGACTGATCCCGAGCCGGTCGGGCGGAGTCCGGGGGCGGCGCTGCCGCCCGTCACGTCCGCGTCCGTCATCCGGGCTTCGCCGGCCGTTCGCACGCGGCACGATCCCAGTGGCCGAGATCGGCCGCCGCTTCATAGGTGCTTTGCAGGAAATCGAGCAGCATCGCATCGGGCGACGGCGCGGCGCGCACCGCCGCATACGGCAGGATGAATTCGCCGAGCGCCGCATTGAAGCTGGCCGCGGCCGGCCGCAGCGGCGCCGCGCCGAAACCGGCCGGAGCCGGATACGCATAAGAGTAGAACGCGGCTTCCGGGTACGCCTCGCTTCCGGGCCAGAAGCCGCAACTGCTGACTTCCTGCGAGTAGGCTTCGCGCATCACCCAGTCCGGGCAATGCGGAACGCCGCCCGGATGAGCGGGCGCCACCCGCCCGGAAAAACGGGTCGCCGCCAGGTCGAAGCTGCCCCAGAAGAAATGCACCGGGCTGGCCTTGCCGACAAAGCGCGCGCGGAATTCCTTGAACACGCGGTCGGCCTGCGCCAGCGCACGCCAGAAGCGGTGCGCGTATCCGGCATCGTAGGAAGCGTGGACATCGTCCTGTTCGAAGGGAATCGCGGTGATCACTTCGTTGGGTACCGGATGGATGCGGATATCGAGGCCGAGTTCGCCGAGACGGGCAAACAGTTCGCGGTAAAAATCGGCAACCGTGCGCGGCCGCAATGCCAGCGTGCATCCGCTGCCGTCGCCGGTGCGTATGTTCAATGCATGGTCGATGAAATCGAAGTCGATCTCGAACAGGCGCGAGCCGTACGGTATCGGGGAAGTGGTGAGGCCGCGCGCGGTCAGGTAATAGGGCACATGCCAGGAATGATTCAGCCACGGCGATTGCACCAGGCGGATCTTGCCGACGATCTGGGTCCACATGTGCAGCGTCGCGCAGGTATCCCTCCACGCCTCGTAGCGCAGCTCGGGCCAGGCCGGATTGGTGTCGCCGGTGTTGCTTGCATCGGAGATGGACATGGTCATTTCCCTACAGGACCGGTCAGGCGCCGCCAGCCCGGCTGCGTTGCTGCGACTGGGCGAATGCGGTAAAGCCTTCGATGAACTTCGCCAGCTGCTCGCGCACCCCCTGGTCTCGCAGCTCCCCCTTGTCATCGAACACGGTGGCCGCGCGCGACACCAGCAGGCGGCCCTGGAACCACGGTTCGGTGCCCAGCGTGCGCAGCACCGGCAGCCAGGCGTTCTGGCTGAGTATGGTGCCGAAGCCGCCGGGAGAGGCGCCGATCAGCGCAACCGGCTTGCCGCCGAACACGCGCCTGATATCGGCGGGCGGACGCGACAGCCAGTCGATCGCATTCTTCAGCACGCCGGGAATCGAGTTGTTGTATTCGGGTGTGGCGATCAGCAGGCCGTCCGCGGCGGCGATCGCATCCTTGAGTTCGGCCGCCGCCGCCGGGATGCCTTGCGTGGCTTCCACGTCGGCATCGTACAGCGGGATGCCCTTGATGGTGCCGGGAACGAGTTCGCTGCCGGCCGGCATCATGGTCGCCGCTGCCCGCAGCAGCGCGGTGTTGTAAGACGCGCTGCGCAGGCTGCCCGAAATTCCGATCAGTCTTGTCATCATGCTCCTCAGCTCCTACGTGTACGGGCGCCCCTGTGCTTGCGCGGCAGCCTGCAACAGCCCGGTGAATGCATCGGAAGCCAGCGGCGCGCTGTAGTAAAAGCCTTGCGCCGAGTGGCAGCCGCGCGCTTTCAGGTAAGCGGCCTGCTCGGCAGTTTCCACCCCCTCGGCAATCACTTTCAAATGCAGGCCGTTGGCCATGCCGATGATCGCGTCGGCAATCGCCATGTCGTTGGTGTCGCGCCCGATGCCGCGCACAAACGACTGGTCGATTTTCAGGGTGTTGACGGGAAAGCGCTTCAGATACGACAGGCTGGAATAGCCGGTGCCGAAATCGTCGACCGACAGTTGCACGCCCATTTCGCTGAGCCGCGTCATCGCAGCCATGTTTTCTCCGCTCGGCTGCAGCAGTATGCTTTCGGTGATTTCCATATCCAGCGACGTGGCCGGCAAACCGGATTCGCGCAGGATCCGCTCCACCATTTCCGGCAGTCCGAGCTGGGACATCTGGCGGGTCGAAAGATTGACCGCGATCGTCAGTTCGGTATGGCCGGCAGTGAGCCAGCGACGGAGCTGTCCGCAGGCTTCGCGCAGCACCCATTCGCCGATCGGCAGGATCAGCCCGGTTTCCTCGGCGATTGAAATGAACTCGATCGGCAGCACCGCCTTGCGCCCCTGCCGATGCCAGCGCAGCAAGGCTTCGGCGGAAACGATACGCCCGCTTTCCATGTCCACCTGCGGCTGGTAGTGCAGCGTGAATTCGTCGTGCGCCAATGCATGGCGCAATTGATTTTCCATCGTCAACCGATGCTGGATCGCCACATTCAGCGCTTCGGTAAAGAACTGGTAGTTGCCGCGCCCGTTTTCCTTCGCGTGATACATCGCGGTATCGGCGGAACGCATCAGTGCATCCACGTCCTGTCCATCGGACGGATACATGCCGATGCCGATGCTGGCGCCGGCGTGCAGTTCATGGCCATCGACCGCGAACGGCCGTTCGAGCTCTTTCAATACCTTGTCGGCCACCATCGCGGCTTCGCCGGCCTGCGACAGCGAGCAAAGAACCAGCACGAATTCGTCGCCGCCCAGCCGGGCCAGCACGTCGCCCTGCCGCACGCAGCCGTGCAGCCGATGCGTCACGGCCTGCAGCAGCAGGTCGCCGATATGGTGGCCGAGCGAATCGTTGATGCGCTTGAAGTCGTCGAGGTCGATGAACAGCAGCGCGGCCAGGCTGTGGTGACGCTGCGCATTCGCAATCGCCTGGCTCAGCGCGGTGCGCAGCAGCAGCCGGTTCGGCAGGCCGGTCAGCGCGTCGTGGTGTGCGATATGGCTGATGCGTCGTTCCGCCCGGTGGCGCTCGATCGCGATCCCGGCCATGTGCGATGCCACCCCGGCCAGATGCAACTGGCCATCGGTCGGCACCCGCGGTTCCCGGTAGTACATCGCAAACGAGCCGAGCACCGCACCGTCGGAAGAGTAGATCGGGGTCGACCAGCAGGCCCGCAAGCCGTAATGCAGGGCCAGTTCACGGTAGTCTTCCCACAGCGGGTCCGTCATGATATCGGCCACGATCACCGGCTTGCCCCAGTACATCGCGCTACCGCAGGAGCCGGCCCGCGGGCCGATCGGTTCGCCGTCCACGCTTGTCACGAAACCGGGAGCCAGGTGGGGCGCGGCGCCGTGCCGCACGTGTTCGCCGTCTTCGCCGAGCAGCAGCACGGAACCGAGCATGCCGGGAATCTGCGATTCGATCAGGCGTATCAGCTTGTCGAGAACGGCTTCGACCGGCGTTCCCATCGCGATCATTTCCAGCAACTCGTTTTGTCCGCGGCACAGCGCGTCGGATCGCTTGCGTTCGGTAATGTCGCGCGCGATTACCGTGAAATAACCCCGATTCGAAAGATGAAACCGGCCGACCGAAATTTCAAGCAGCAGTTCGTGTCCATCCTTGTGGATCGCACGCGTCTCCATGCATGTTACAGGGGCATGCCCGTCGCCCCCGGATGTCCGCGGCGGCGGCGCGTGGTCGTCATGCCAGGGAAAATCGGGGAGCAGCAGGCCGAGCGGCCGGTTCAGCAATTCCGTCTCCTCGTAGCCGAATACCGCGGCAGTCGACGGATTCGCATAAACGATGGTATTGCTGTCGTCGCTGGTGATGATCGCGTCGTTGGCGGCCTCGGCAAGGCAGCGGTAGCGGGTCTCGCTCTCGCGCAATGCCTGCTCGACGCGCCGGCGCTCGCTCAGATCCAGCACGAACGTGACGCCGCCTTCCCGGTTGCCGGGAAAAAGCATGGCACCGATCAGGACCTGGACGCGCTCGCCGTCCTTGCGCACGAATTCCTGTTCGTAAGGAACCAGGCTGCCGGTCTGCAACAGCTCTTTCATTGCCTGCGCATCCGCATGGCGGAGCTCGGGCGGGCTGAGATCGGTCCATTTGATTTTCCGCGCCAGAAGGGCTTGGCGCGAATAACCGACGATGCGGGAAAATACCTCGTTGGCATCGATGAGACGGCCTTGTGTGTCCCAGCAAAAGATTCCGATGATATTGGATTCGGCAAGGCGTCCGATTCTTGCCTCGTCTTGACGCAAGGTAGTAGCCACAAACATTGACTCCGTGCGTACCTGCAACAGGTTTTGGCAGCAACCGCGGAGTGGCGGATGAGCAGAAAAATAACGAAGAACCCGAAAGCTCGGACAATAAGTATAGGAAGTTATATCCGGAGTGCGGCGGATATTTGGAAGCGGAAGACCTTGTCGCTATGGAACCGGCTGCGGACGGCAGCGCGACGCCGCCCGCCTTTGCGTTTCAGTGGCGGAACAGGTCGTACAGGCTGATCAGGATTTCGAGGCAGATCAGCGCGATCACATACCATTCGAGCCGCACCGAATGCCGGTTGTGCAGCAGGTCGACCAGGGTTTCGGCGCTGCGCGAGATCAGGTTCAGCTTGCGCTCCAGCGCCGCATGCCGCTCCTTGATTTCGAACTCGTCTTCGAGCCGGATGAACAGCCCTTCGAGTGCGACGTTTTCCCACAGCACCTCGGGCTTTTCGGCGATCGCCACGCGTCCCACCATCATGTATTCGGACAACAGCGTGGAGCCGATGTGGCGCACCAGATCCTTGCTGCGGCCTGGAATGGTGCCGTCGCGCGTAAGACCGGCGGCGACCGGTTCGATCTGGTCGAAGCTGCGCGCGATCCGGGTTTCGTACAGGTTCAGCACCGCGCTCTTGGCCAGCACGTCGGCGATCACCTGCAGTCTTTCCATGCCGGCATCGACGATGTAGATCACCGATCCCTTGATCTCCCCAGGGGTGCGCGGGTCGACCCGCACCCGCATTTCCTCGACCACCGGCACCGCGTAGGAATTGCGCGTGAGCGGCGCCAGCCGTTCCAGGAAGGCCGCCTCCGCTTTCGGCGCGACCCCGAACAGCACCACCGCGCCGTAGCGGTACAGCACCGCGATTCCGCCGCCGTCGACCGCCACCGCGAGCGGCGTCAGCGCCAGGCTGTCGCCGGCTTCCAGCGATTTCAGGTGCAGGCGCTCGCCGATCAGCAGCGCGCGCGCATCGAAGCCGGTCAGGTCGGGAAGGCGGGGATTGGTCATCGTCGGGTCCGGGAGCGAAGCGGAGGCGAGTCCGGTTCGGTCCAGTATACCGATGCCTGACGGCTTTGCCCTGTTATCAATACCGGCAGGAATCGCAGGTCGTGCGGCGGCCGGTGCGGCCTCGCCCGCCGGGTAGCCCTGTTTTCCGCAATAGTGGCGTGCGCCCTACAAATCGGATGCACTTTCCGTACGGCAACGTTATTATTCTCTGGTCGGGATACAGCTTCGATGCCGGCGGCCTTGCCCCGGCTGGTCCTGCTCGACTTGCCGAAGCCGATGCCCGAACTCGAAATCGGGGTCATGGAACCCCTGCAACCTGATCCGCAGGCTTGCGCTTATTCCTGGTTCTCCTTCGAAAAGGAACGACAAATGAAATTATCCGACTTCAAAATCGGTACTCGCCTGTATGGCGCCTTCGGCGTGATCGTTCTGTTGCTGGTGGTGCTGGTTGCTTCCGCTTCTACCAATTTCGCGCGCCTGGCCGACGCCAACGAGCTCAATATCCATACCTACAAGGTGGTGCTCGAGGCCGATGGCATACTGGCCAGTCTGGTCAACATGGAAACCGGGCAGCGCGGCTTTTCGCTGACCGGCAACCCGGATTCGTTGGAGCCATACAACAGCGGCAAGACCGCGTTCGACACCCACTGGAAAGCAGCCAAAACGCTGACCGCCGACAATCCCGAGCAGCAGCAGCGGCTGCAGGCGCTCAATGACGCGCACAACCGCTGGCTGAGCGGCGCGGTCGATCCGGCGATCTCGCTGCGGCGCGACGTGGCCGCCGGCAAGGCGCAGCTCGATGCGGTGGTCGCCATGGAGCAGGCCGGCAAGGGCAAGCAGGACATGGATGCGATGCGCGAGCTGGTCGGCCAGATCAAGGATACCGAGCTCGGCCTGCTGGAACAGCGCTCGAAAGAGGCCGCCGCGTTGCGCCGCTTGACCGGACAGACGCTGATCGGCGGCGGTATCGTGGCGATATTGCTGGCGATGTGGCTTGCAACGTGGCTGGGACGCAACATTACGCGGCCGATCGGAATGGCGGTCGACCTCGCCAGGCGCGTCGCGCGCGGCGATCTCACCGCCCGCGTGGACGTCAAATCGAAGGATGAAGCCGGCCAATTGATGGCGGCGCTGAAAGACATGAATGAAAGCCTGGTGCGCATCGTGACCGAAGTGCGCAACAGCACCGAGACCATCGGCTCCGCCTCGGCCCAGATCGCGGGCGGCAACATGGACTTGTCGTCGCGCACCGAGCAGCAGGCCAGTTCGCTGGAGGAAACCGCTTCGTCGATGGAGGAAATGACTTCGACGGTCCAGCAGAACGCGGACAATGCGCGCCAGGCGAACGGGCTGGCGCTATCGGCGTCGGAAGTCGCCAGCAAGGGCGGCGCGGTAGTGTCGCAAGTGGTCGACACCATGGGCTCGATCAACCAGTCGGCCAAGAAGATCGTCGACATCATCGGCGTCATCGACGGCATCGCCTTCCAGACCAACATCC
>CBIHOK010000015.1:0-34531 GCA_966211575.1 uncultured Noviherbaspirillum sp. | reverse complement strand
GCGTTGCCGCTGTCAAGCGCAAACCGTTTCGCAGGCGGACGGCATGCCGACCGAAACCCCTGCTACCCCTGCGCTCGGAGCTCAGACAGGCTTCGCTTCCTTTTCCGTTTTGGACCGATTCCTTTTGGCAGCGTCAAAGCGGGCTGTCTTTACGGCTCGGCTTCGCCATTGCCGGGCGGTTCATCCCGCGCCAGCCAGTCCCCTCTCCCTTGCAGGGAGAGGGTTAGGGAGAGGGTAGAGTGCTCGCATCACGACAGCCTTAACAGCCTCAAGCGCAACCTCCTCAAAAACGAAAAGCGAAGCGCAACTAAATCCAGCTACTGCATGAACCACCCGTGGCTGACCACCACCGACTGCCCGGTCAACGCATTGGTCGGGAACGCGGCAAGGAACACCGCGGTGCGCGCGACATCCTGGGTGGTGGTGAATTCACCGTCCACGGTGTCCTTCAGCATCACTTTCTTCACTACGTCTTCTTCGCTGATGTTCAGTTCCTTCGCCTGCTCGGGGATCTGCTTGTCCACCAGCGGCGTGCGCACGAAACCGGGACAGATCACGTTGGAACGGATCTTGTCTTTCGCGCCTTCCTTGGCGACCACTTTCGCCAGTCCCAGCAAGCCGTGCTTGGCGGCTACGTAGGGCGCTTTCAGCGGCGACGCTTCATGCGAGTGCACCGAGCCCATGTAGATGATGCTGCCGCCGTTGCCCGACTTCTTCATTTCGCGCATGCAGGCACGCGTGGTCAGGAAGGCGCCGTCGAGATGGATCGCCAGCATTTTCTTCCACTGGTCCAGGCCGAGATCGACGATCGGGCTGATGATCTGGATACCGGCATTGCTGATCAGCACGTCGATGCCGCCGAAGGACGCGACCGCGTCGGCGATGCCCTTGTCCACCTGCGCTTCATTGGTGACGTCCATCGCCACGGCCATCGCGCTGCCGCCTTCCTTGCGGATCGCGTCGGCGGTGGCACTGGCCGCATCGAGCGCGAGGTCGGCGATCACGACCCGGGCGCCTTCGCGCGCATATTCGAAAGCGATTTCCTTGCCGATGCCGCTGGCGGCGCCGGTTATCACGGCGACTTTGTTCTTGAGCTGCATGTCGTTTCTTTCCTTTCGGTGAGGGGAGTGAAGAACCGGGCCGCGCGGGCGCGCGCCGAAGCATCAACTGTAGTCGGTAATCGCGTTCGCTGCAAAGCCCGGCGGCCGGCTATTCGGCGGCCACCGCGGGCTGGGCGGTGGCGCCCCGCGCACCGCGCCGCAGGAAGAACACCAGCGGCAACATCACGACAAAGCTCCAGGTGATCAGCTGGAATACGTCGAGCATCGCCAGCATCTGGGCCTGCTCGCCGACCTGCTGGGCAACCAGCGCCACCGCCTTCGGATCGCTCGGTTTCAGGTGCAAGCCCTGCAGGTAGCGCTGCAGCGCCGGATTGAACGGGCTGAGGCTGCCGCCCAGCTCGTTCCACAGCACCTGGCCCTGGCGCGTGAGCAATGTGGTGACGATCGAGATCCCGACCGCCGAGCCCATCGTGCGCACCAGGCTGTACAGGCCGGCCGCTTCCGCCATCCGCGAACGCGCCAGCGTCGCATAGGCGATGGTCGACAGCGGCACGAAGATCAGCCCCATGCCGAGACCCTGCAGCATTGCCGGCCAGATGATCCAGAATGCATCGATGTCGAGCGAGTAATAGGTCATGAAGTGCGAACCGGCCGCGCTGATCAGCATGCCGGTGCCGACCAGCAGGCGCGGGTCGACGCGGTTCACCAGGCGGCCGACGATCAGCATGCTGATCGCGGTGGCGACGCCGCGCGGCGCCATCACGATGCCGGCGGTCAGGATCGGGTAATCCAGCAAGCGTTCCAGCAGCACCGGCTGAACCACGATGGTGCCGAACATGCCGAGCCCGAGCATCGCCATCATCAGGCAGGCGGTGGCGAAGTTGCGGTCGCGGAAGATGCGGATGTCGAACAAGGCCTTGTCCGGCCAGCGCAGGCTGTAGGCGAGGAAACCGAGAATGCCGGCCAGGCCGAGCCCGAACGCGACCCGGATGTCGAGCGCGCTCAGCCAGTCGCGCTGGCTGCCGCGGTCGAGCGCATATTGCAGGCCGGCGATGCCGGTCGCCAGCAGCGCCAGCCCGGGCCAGTCCATGCGGCGCTTGCGCTTTTCGGTATCCGGCACGAACTGCGTGGCCAGCAGCCAGGACAGCGCGCCGATCGGTACGTTGATGTAAAAGGTCCAGCGCCAGCTGACGATCTCGGTCAGCCAGCCGCCCAGCGTCGGCCCCAGCACCGGCCCCACCATCACGCCCAGTCCCCAGATCGCCATCGCGCTGCCGCGCTCCTCGGGCGGGTAGGAATCGGTCATGATTGCCTGCGACAGTGGCACCAGTGCCGCGCCGAAGATGCCTTGCAGCATGCGGAACAGCACGATCTCGGCCAGGTTGCCGGCGATTCCGCACAGCGCGGAAGCGCCGACGAAGCCGGCGATGCAGACCAGCAGATATTTCTTGCGGCCAAGAATGTCGGTGAAATAGCCGGTCAGCGGCATGAAGATCGCGGCCGTGACCAGGTAGCTGGTCAGCACCCAACTGATCTGGTCGGTGGTGGCGCCCAGTTCGCCCTGCATGTGCGGCAGCGCGACGTTGACGATCGTGGTGTCGAGCACCTGGATCAGCGTCGACGACATCACCGCGAAGGTGATGAACAGGCGCGCGCCCTTGTCGGGCAGCGGGGGATGCGAATCGGCCATGATGTGCGTTGTGGAAAAACTTTTTTCCCGGACTTCTCAACCGCTCCCCGGCGCGATCGACACCAGGATGCTGCAGCTGGCGCGGTCCAGCAGCGTCGCGTCTTCCGCTTCGCTCCACCAGCGGCTCAGGCGGCTGCGCTGGCGGTGTCCGACCACGATCAGGTCGGCCTCCAGCTTGCGTGCGGTGGCGTCGATATGCTCGATCGGGTTGCCGTAGGCGATGTAGCCGTGCGCATTCAAGCCGTGTTCGCGCAGCCAGTTCACGCCTTCGCGCAGGATGCGCATCGCTTCCTGTTCCTGCTGCGCGAACAGGGTGGCGGTCACGCCCTCCGGCACCATGCCGGTCGGCGCATCGCGCAGGATTGCCAGCAGGTGGGTTTCGGCTTGCATGCACAGCGCGACATCGGCGCCGTCCTTGAGCGCATTGCGCCCTTCGACCGAACCGTCATAACAAAGCAGGATCTTGTGAAACATCGTGCCCTCTACGAATTCGCTATCGATACTTCCACCGTCGCGGTGGTGCCGATGCGCAGCGGATAGCGCGGATCGAGATCGGTGAAGCGCACCCGCACCGGCACCCGCTGCGTGACCTTGACCCAGTTGCCGGTGGCGTTCTGCGGCGGCAACAGCGAGAACGCGGTGCCGCTGCCGCCGGATACGCTCTCGACCACGCCGTGGAACGGGTGGTCGGGATACATATCGACGGTGATCGTCGCCCGCTGTCCGGGATGGATCTGTTCGAGCTCGGTTTCCTTGAAATTCGCATCGGCCCAGTATTCGCGGTTGCCGATCAGCGAAAACAGCGGCACGCCCGGCTGCACGGTGTCGCCGGGCCGCAGCGACAGGTTGGCGATGGTGCCGGCGGTCGGCGCGGTGACGTGGGTATGCTGCAAATCCAGTTTGGCCTGGTCGACTGCCGCCTGTGCCGCCTGCACCGCGGCGTTGTCGGCGCCTTTCTCGCCGAGCGCGCTGCGCGCCTGTTCCAGGTTGGCCTGCGCCGCGTGCAGCGCCGCCTGCGCGGTCGCCAGCTGGGTGCGCGCCTGCTCGCTGCCCTGTTCCGACAGGAAGCCCTGCTTCACCAGTTTTTGCGTGCGCTGGTTGTTCGAGCGCGCATTGCGCAACTCCGCCTCGCGCTGGTTGACCTGGGCCTGGGCAGCAGCCACGGCCGCGCTCTGCTGGCCTACCGATTGCTGCGCCAGCTGCAGTTGCGCCTGCGCCTTTTCCAGCGCCAGCTGGTAAGGCCGCGGGTCGATGTCGAACAGCGGTGCGCCTTGTTCCACCTTGTCGTTGTTGGTGACATGGACCTTGATGACCTGCCCGCTGATCTGGGCCGCGATTTCGACCGTGTTCGCATTGATGTAGGCATTGTCGGTACTCGCGTAGAGCTGGCTGTGGCGCCAGTAGCGGTAACCGAAAAACACGGCGGCGATCAGTACCAGCGCGATCAATGCCCACTTCACGAGCTTCCTGCCGGAAAGTCGTTCGCGTCGTGTCGATTGTTCGCTGTCCTGGGCTTTTGTATCCATATGATCGTTTTCCGTTTGTCGCCATGCACCGGACTGCAAGAAGCATGCACGGCGGCAGCCGGGGTTCCGGGTTAGACTTGCACAGTCGATACCTTTCCTGGCGCAATGCATAAGGAACCGTGGAAAACCGTTTACCTGCTGGCCGTCACGCAGATCGTGTCGTGGGGGTCGCTGTATTACGCGTTTTCCATCGTCGCCCCCGACATCCAACGTGAGTTCGGCTGGCGTACCGAGCTGGTGTTCGGCGCCTATTCGTGGAGCCTGCTGATTGCCGGCCTGGCTTCGACCCCGGCCGGCATCCTGATCGACCGCCACGGCGGCCGGGCGGTAATGGGCTGCGGTTCGCTGCTGGCCGCCGGCGGCCTGCTGTGGCTCGGCGCCATGCATTCCGTACTGCACTATTTTGCGGCCTGGACCCTGATCGGACTGGGCATGGCGATGGTGCTGTACGAAGCCGCATTCGCCACCATCAACCGCGAGTTCCTGTTGCAGGCCCGGCGCGGCATCTCGGTGCTGTCGCTGTTCGGCGGCCTCGCCAGCACCGTGTTCTGGCCGCTTACGCTGAAACTGAACCAGGCGTTCGGCTGGCGCGACACTTTCCTGATATACGGCATGCTGCACCTGGCCTTGTGCGCACCGTTGCATGCCTGCCTGGGCGGCGGCCGGCAGCGTGCCGCCGCGATACGCGAACGGCAGGCCGGGCGCGATGGTCGCGAGGGACGCGACCATACGCTGGCCGAGGCGGTGCGCGATCCGGTGTTCTGGAAACTGGCGTTTGCATTCTCAGCCAACCTGTTCATTTTCTCGGCGCTGGCGGTGCACCTGATTCCGCTGTTGCAGCGCTTCGGCCATAGCGCCGCCAGCGCGGTATTCGTCGCGACGCTGATCGGACCGCTGCAGGTGGTCGGGCGCATCGGCGAAATGGTGTTCGCCAGGCGCGTGCTGCCGCAGACCGTGGGCAAGCTGACGTTTGCGATCGTGCCGCCGGCATTGCTGGCGCTCTTGCTGTTCGGAACCCACGAAGCGGCCGCCGCACTGTTTTGCGTGCTGTATGGGCTCAGCAACGGGATTCTCACCATCGTGCGCGGCACCGTGCCGCAGAGCCTGTTCGGGCGCGAAAACTACGGCGCAATCGCCGGCGCGCTGGCCGGCCCGGCGCTGGTGGCGAAAGCCGCCGCGCCACTGGCGATGGCGGCCCTGATCGAAGCGCATCCGGCGCCGCAGTGGCTGCTCGGCACCCTGCTGCTCGTTTCGCTGGCCTCGCTCGGCTGCTACCTGGCCGCGGTACGCTCCGCCCGTCCCGGCGCAGCATGGTGACGCGGCCCGCTTTCCGCGATAATTGCCGCTTTCCCCTTAGCGCGAAAGGCGGTGTGCAATGACGCAACAATCGACGCAACAATCAGACCAGAAGCAGCAAGACGGGCAATTCGACGACGGCCTGCAAGTGCGCAAGCAAGTGATGGGCGCCGACTACGTGGACAAGGCGTTCGACAATGCCGACGCGTTCACGATGCCGTTGCAGGAATTCATCACGCGCAACGCCTGGGGCACCGTCTGGTGCCGCGACGGCCTCGATCTGAAGACGCGCAGCCTGATCACGATCTCGATGCTGACCGCGATGGGCCGCACCCACGAATTGCGCGGCCACCTGCGCGGCGCGCTGAACAATGGCTGGACGCCGGAAGAGATTCGCGAAGTGCTGTTGCACGCAGCGGTGTATTGCGGCGCGCCGCTGGCGCTCGAAGCATTCCGGGTGGCGCAGGAAGTGGTGTCGGCCGCCGCCACGAAGTAGCGGTGTGCTGTAAATCCTGCTCGCCGATGTAAATCCTGCGCCGCCGGAAGCCCGTTCAGGAGCCCGGATACAGCTGGTAGATCGCGCCGGCCATGTCGTCGGAGATCAGGATGTTGCCGTGCGAATCGGCAATCACATCGACCGGCCTGCCCCAGACTATCCAGTTCGGGATGTCGCTGACGAAACCGGTGACCAGGTCGCTTGCCTGCCCCGGATTGCCGCTGCCGTCGAACGGGAAATAGATGACCTTGTAGCCGGCGCTCGGGTGGCTGCAGTTCCAGCAACCATGCAGCGCGATCGCCGCCCCCTGGCGGTAGGCGGCCGGCACACTGGTGTTGTGCAGGAAGCTCAGGCCCAGCGGCGCCGAGTGCGCCTGGATGCCTTTCGATACCGGCGTCACGCTGCCGCAATCGAAGTTGCTGTTGTTGCGGTTCAGGTCGTAATCGGGCGCCACCGCCAGGTTGCTCATCGAGGCGTTCGGCAGCGAGTTGCAGAACGGCCAGCCGTAGTTGGCGCCGTCCTTGATCTCGGTGAACGGTTCCGGCGGATTGTCGTCCACGTAGGCCTGGACGATCTGCCCGACATCATTGCTGCCGTCGCCGTTCACATCCTCGTCGAACGGCACCTTGATCTCGTCGCGGTTGTTCACCGCCACCCATAGCTTGCCGGTGGTCGGCAGGATGTCGAGGCCTTCCGCGTTGCGCAATCCGCGCGCAAACAGGCGGCCGTTGCTGCCGTCCGCGTCGTACTGGTAGATCGCGCCGCGCACCGGGTTGGCTTCGGTATCTTCCACGCAGGCATTGCAGTTGGATGCGATCGCCACGTACAGCTTGTCATTGGCGTCCAGCGCAATGTTCTTCAGCTCGTGTCCGTACGCGCCTTGCAGTTCCGGCAGCGAACTGTCGGGCAGGTTGTCGACCACTACCTGGCGCGCCGCCGTCGCGGTATCGCCGCTCTTGTAGACCGAGCGCGTGATCCGGTTCGATTCGGCCACATACAGGTAAGTGGTGCCGCCTATCGTGTGGAAGACCATGTCTTGCGGCTTGCGCAGGCCGGTGGCGAAATCGAAGGCCTGCGGCGTATCGCCGCTGCGTTCGCGCAACAGCACGATGCGCCCTTCGTCCGGCACCGATACCAGCACGTCGCCGTTCGGCGCCAGCGTCATGAAGCGCGCCTTGTCGACGCGCGCCCATAGGCGGATGCGGAAGCCGGGCGGCACCGTCAGCGATTTCGGACTGTCGAAAGGCGCGCCGGCCAGCGCCGCCGGCACTTCCAGCGTGCGCACCACGGAAGCTGCCGCTGCGGTATTGATGGGCTCGCTGCCGGAGGATGACGCGGCGCTGCTGGCCGGAGCGCTGCCGGAACCGCCGGCGGAACTGCCGCCGCCGCAGGAAACCATGCCGGCCAGCACGCAGAGTGACAGCAGCAGGTGGCGCATCAGGTGGCGCATCACCCGGCGCCAGGAACGGCCCGAGGCCGCAGGGGAAGTATGGGGAGTCATCGTCGGTTGGAATGGTGGCGCGGGTGCTTGACCCGCTACAAGTGGTCTGACGCCCAAATGCCGACTTGGTTCTGTATCAACTTTGATACATGGTGCAACTATCCCTGCGGCCGCTCCTGGCTGCGGCCTCAAAGCCAGTATGCGAGCGCCCGCGCGGCCACTTCATGCAGCCGCTCCCACAGGCCGCGCTGCTCCCATCGTTCGAGCGTGATTTCATCGGACGCGTCGAGGTCGCGCTGGAACAGCGCTTCCATCTTGCGTGCGAAGTCGGCATCGAGCACCACGGCGTTGATTTCCTCGTTGTGCAGGAAACTGCGGATATCGAGATTGGTGGAACCGATGGTCGACCAGACACCGTCGATGACCGCGGTCTTCGCGTGCAGCAGCGCAGCACGGCGCTCATACACGTGGATGCCGGCGCGCAGCAGGCTGCCGTAAAACGAGCGGCCCGCATACAGCGCGAGATTGACGTCGGTGATGCTGGGAAAGATGATGCGGACATCGACGCCGCGTTGCGCCGCATCGATCATCGCCTGCAGCACCTGGCGGTCCGGCACGAAATAGGCGATCGTCAGGTGCGCATATTTGTCGGCATGGGTGAATGCCGAAATATAGGTCTTGTAAACGGTGAAGTCGGCGCGCTCCGGGTTGCTGCCGATCGCGCGCACCAGCGCGTCGCCCTTCTTTTCAAGCTTCGGAAAATAGCGCGGTCCGCTCAGCGTTTCGCCGGTGCGGCGGCGCCAGGTATCGGCGAACAGGGCCTGGAATTCCGCGACTGCCGGCCCTTCTATCGACAGTTCGGTGTCGCGCCATGCGACCTGGTCGGGGTTGCCGGAGCGTGCCGCGTGGTGGTGCGGATAGTGGGGGAATGAACTCTTGCCGTACACCTTGCTGATGTTGACGCCGCCGGTGAATGCGATGCGGCCGTCCACCACCAGCAGCTTGCGGTGGTCGCGCTGGTTCAGGTCCCAATGGCCTTCGGCGCGCAAGGGGTTGACCGGGTTGTATTCCAGCATTTCGATGCCGGCTGCCTGCAAGCGGTCGAAATAGGCGCGCGGCGTGTCGAGGGTGCCGACGCTGTCGTAGATCAGGTGCACCGTCACGCCGGCCGTCCGCTTTTCGATCAGCAGGTCGGCCAGCGCGCGCCCGAGCTTGTCGTCTTCCAGGATATAGGTTTCCAGGTTGACGTTGTCGCGTGCGGCGCGGATCGCCGCCATCATCGCCCGCATCGTCGCGGGTCCGTCATCCAGCAGCGTCACCTTGTTGCCGGCCACCAGCGGCGTGCCGTTGATCGCGTCTTCGGCGGCGATATGGCGCGCCAGGATGTCGGTCGGGCCTGCCTGCGCTTCCAGTCTGTCCAGCAATGCCCGGCGCGCCGCGGCCGGCAGCGGACCCTGCGTACCGACGATCGCCGGCGCCTGCGCCGGCAGCGCGCGGCGATCGCGCAGGTAGCCGACGTCGGGCAGGCTGGCGCAGCCGGCAAGCAGGCAGGGCAGTAGTAACCGTACGATGATAGGTATGATGTGGCGTTCCATCTGGCAGCATTGCGCCATGCAATGGACTCATTTGACTCCGTTTTTCTATCGATCACTTTGCCGATATCAACAGTCATGCGTGCCGGGGCGCAAAACATTTCATGAATATTATCGGCGTGGATTTTACTTCGGCGCCACGGCGCGCCAAGCCGATCACGGTCGCGCACGCGCGGCTTGAAGGCACGCGGCTGCGGTTGCTGCGCGTGGCGCTGCATCCGGACTGGGCGTCCTGGGAAGCCTGGCTGGCGCAGCCGGGCGACTGGGTGGGCGCGTTCGATTTTCCGTTCGGGCTGGGGCGCGAACTGGTCGAGCAGCTCGGCTGGCCGCAATCGTGGCCGCAACTGGTGCGCCACTGCGCGGCGCTGTCGCGCGCCGAGTTGCGCGCCACCTTCAAGCAATTCTGCGATGCGCGTCCGGCCGGCAACAAGTTCGCGCATCGCGCCACCGATCGCCCGGCCGGCTCCAGCCCGTCGATGAAATGGGTCAATCCGCCGGTCGCCTACATGTTCCAGGAAGGCACGCAGCGCCTGCTGGCAGCCGGCGTCACCGTGTTCGGCCTGCAGCCGGGCGATCCGCGCCGGATTGCGCTGGAAGGTTATCCGGGATTGATCGCGCGCGCAGTCACGCGCGCCTCCTACAAGAGCGACGAGCGCGCGAAGCAGACCGTGGCCCGGCGCGAGGCACGCGAACTGATCGTGCAGACGCTGGAGCAGGGCCGGCATCCGCTCGGGATTGCGCTGCGCCTGCCGGCGCCGTTACGCCGGGAACTGGTGGATGATGCGAGCGCGGACAAGCTGGATGCGGTGCTGTGCGCGGTGGCTGCCGCGTGGGCGGCGCGCCGGCCGGATTACGGAATGCCGTTGCCGCTGGATCCGGTGGAGGGATGGACCGCCGCCGCGCCCCATCGGGACAATGCAGGAGAAGAAAAAAGCGCCGGGCCGGCCGCGGCCTGAAGCCGCGCGCAACGCGGCGGTAAAAACGGAGAAAAAGGCCGGAGAAGCGACGCGGAAAGCATGGGCGCTTCCGCGCCGCCGCATGGGAGGCGTTATGGAACGTTGGGGGCGATCCGCACCTTGTTGTGGACGCTAGAAATCGCGTAGCCCTTGAGGTCGATCTGGCGCAGCGCGTCGTCGGCCGACAAATTAGCCAGCGGCTGGTTGTCGGGATCGAGGTCGATATTGTTCTCGGCAGTCTCCCAATCGATGTTGGTGGCTTCTTCGGGGATCGGCCTGCCTTCGGGAACGGCTAGATAGGAATACATTCCTTCCGGGTCGGGGCGTTTGTACACGTCAACTTTCATTTTTGCATCCTCATGAAGTGGTGTAGGCCGGCTGTTCCGATCCGTGTCGCAGACCGGATCAGCCGCCAGGGCGTGCCATCGATCAGTTCCGGCCGGAACGCGGACACAAACGGCCCGCCCCGGCACTGACCGGCAACACGCGGTATGGACTGCCCGGTCCGCAAAAGGTTGCCGTTCGCGCCATCCATTTCATCAATTTCTTTCCCTTGGCGGCATCCGCGGCGCATCCGTTGCCAACCCGGCATGCCGTTCTTTCCATTCTTGTTGCCGCTTGTTCAAGGCGGCCTTCCTTCTCGTTCCGGCGCATCGAAATTTTTCGCGCAGAAAGCTTTCCGAGTTGCATAAACAGGTATTGAACCGCGGAAACCGGCTCTTTAGAATGGGCAACGTTGCGCTGCGCCAAGAGAGAAAAACGCTTTCCGATGCGCGCGGCTAACGCCCCGGTTTCGTTGCATTCCCGTTCGGCAAACCGAAACGGCGTGCGGGGGAATCCGGCTTCGGCGGCCTGCAAAGACGGGCTGGCTTGTGTCGTTCGATTTGGATCAAAAGCATGCCAGATATATTCGCGTCCCGACGCGTCAGCAACCTCCTCCTTTCCTTCGCCTTCCTTCTTTTCACGCTTTCGTGCGGACTGCTGCCCGTTCCGGCACACGCCGTGAGGCTGGATGCGGCACTGAATGAACAGGTGGTGCAGATTCCGGTCGGTTCCGGCGAACAAAGCGCGCAACTCGAAACCACGGTATTCAAGCCGCCCGGCGACGGTCCGTTTCCGCTGGTGCTGATGAATCACGGCAAGTCGATCGGCGATCCGCACAACCAGGGGCGCGACCGCTTCATTGCGCTGGCACGCCAGTTCGTCGCCCGTGGCTACGCGGTGGTGGTGCCGATGCGGCGCGGCTTCGCGCAATCGACCGGCGAATACATCGATCCCGGCTGCGACATGACCGAGCACGGCGAATTGCAGGCCAACGACGTGGAAGCCGCGTTGCAATGGCTGGATGCGCAGAGCTGGGTCGATCGCGATCGCGTCATCGTGGCCGGGCAGTCCTACGGTGGGCTGGCAGCGCTGGCGTTCGGCGCGCGCAACTTCCCGGGTGTGCGCGGCGTCATCAATTTTGCCGGCGGCCTCAAGATCCATGGCGGCGGTTGCCGCTGGAAACAGTCCCTGGTACAGGCATTCGCCGCGTTCGGCGCGCACTCCAGCCTGCCCAGCCTCTGGTTCTACGGCGAAAACGACCGCCATTTCGGTCCGCGCCTGGCAGCCGAACTGTATGACGCCTACCTGCAGGCCGGTGGCCATGCCCGCCTGATCGCCTATGGCCGCTTCAAGGACGATGCGCATGGCATGACCGGCAGCCGTGACGGCGTCAGGGTGTGGTGGCCGGAAACCGAAAAGTTTCTGAAGGAAATCGGCATGCCGACCGAGCAGGTGCTCGCGCTCGGCCCGGATTTCCCGATCGCCAGGACCGACTACGCGCCGCTCGACAATGTCGACGCCATTCCCTATCTGAAGAACGGTGGCCGCGAGCAATACAAGGCCTTCCTCAACCTGCCGTTCCCGCGCGCATTCGCAGTCTCGCCCAGCGGCGCCTGGAGCTGGGCCGAGGACGGCGACGATCCGCTCGACCAGGCCTTGTCCGATTGCCAGAAGCACAGCAGCCAGCCGTGCAAGCTGTACGCGGTGAACGACAAGGTTGTCTGGGTCGATCCGCAGGCGGCCACCAGGGTGGCCGCCAATCCGGCACCTGTAGTTCCGGCCACTGCCGAGGCGGCAGCGCCGGCCGCCACCACCGCCGAAGTCGCCGCCGCCGTCGTGGCCCAGGGTGGGCAGCCGGTGGGCGTCCGCGCGGCCGAACCGCTGGCCGGCGAACCGATCGCGGCGGCGGCGCCGGTACGCGCGAGCGCCCAGGCCGCCACCGGGGTGCCGCAGAAGACCGGGCTCTGACCGTATATTTGCGGCGGCATTTTTATCGGGCCGCATTCCGGGGACGAGCGGGCAGGCTGCGAGAACTCCCTCGTGCCCCATCAATAACATTGCAGGCGCGCAAGCGGCCAAACGAGAAACTTCGGCGCGGTACGGTGGTCTTTCCGACAAAGGAAAGCACCGATGCCCGAACAGAAATGGCCCCAGCAGTTATGGATCGTCCGGCACGGCCAGAGTGCCGGCAACGTCGCGCGTGACGCCGCCGAAGCCGCCGGACTGCCGCTGATCGACGTTGCCACGCGCGACATCGATACCCCGCTGTCGGCGCTCGGCATCCGCCAGGCCCAGGCACTCGGCCACTGGTTCGGCACACTGCCCCCGGAACAGCAACCCAATGTGATTCTCTGCTCGTCCTACCTGCGCGCCTGCCACACCGCCCGCCTGGCGATGGAGGCGGCCCGGCTCGATGCCGACGACGTCACCTTCATCGCCGACGAGCGCCTGCGCGAAAAGGAGTTCGGTATCCTCGACCGCCTGACCAAGCTCGGCATTGCCCAGAAGTATCCGGAGCTGCACGAGCAGCGCGCCCACGTCGGCAAGTTCTATTTCCGGCCGCCCGGCGGCGAGAGCTGGTGCGACGTGATCCTGCGTCTGCGCAGCGTGCTCGACACCATTTCCCGCGAGTACCGGCGCGAACGGGTGCTGATCGTCGGCCACCAGGTCATCGTCAACTGCTTCCGCTACCTGTTGGAACGGATGGACGAGCGCCGGATACTCGACATCGACCGCGCCGAAGACGTGCCCAACTGCGCGGTCACTTCCTATGAATTCGACCCGGCGCGCGGGCACAACGGCAAGCTGGTGCTGCGCCTCGTGAATTTCGTCGCGCCGCTGCGCGAGGGCGGCACCCCGATTACCGTCGAGCCCGACGTGCCGGCCGCCCCCAAGTCCTGACGAGCGCGCCGCATGGATGACGACAGCAGCCCCCGGGAAACGGTGATCGATGACGCGCTGCTGCGGCGCTGGCCGTTGCCGATGCCGTCACCGGCCGGTGACAAGAACGAGCGCGGCCGCATCCTGGTGATCGCCGGTTCGCGCGAGATGCCGGGCGCGGTGATCCTGGCCGCGCGCGCCGCGTTGCGGGCCGGCGCCGGCAAGCTGACCATCGCTACCGTCGGCAGCGTCGCGCAGCTGGTGGCGCTGGCGGTACCGGAATCGCGCGTGATCGGCTTGCCGGAAACCCCGGCCGGCGCCATTGCGCCGCAAGCGGCGAAGCAGCTCGGCCCGCTGCCGACGCGCGTCGATGCCGTGCTGATCGGTCCCGGGATGCAGGACGAACGCGTGACCTGCCAGTTCATCATGGCGCTGCTGCCGCGCCTGGCGGACGTGCCGCTGGTGCTCGATGCCTGCGCGATGGGCGTGGTACGGCGCCAGTTGCAGGCGGTCGATGCGCAGCACCAGCCGACCCAGAAATACGTGACCCGCTTCCGTTCGCCGGTGCTGCTGACGCCGCATGCCGGCGAAATGGCGCACCTGAGCGCCAGCGACAAGAACACGGTGCAGACCGACTCCGCCGAAGCTGCGCGTTGCGCCGCACGGCGCTGGAATGCGCTGGTTGCGCTCAAGGGCGCGGCCACCTGCATCGCCGCCCCCGATGGTCGCCTCTGGACCCATGCCGGCGGCAATGTCGGGCTGGCCACCTCCGGTTCCGGCGACGTGCTGGCCGGCCTGATCGGCGGGCTCGCCGCGCGCGGCGCGCCGCTGGAACAGGCCGGCGCCTGGGGTGTCGCACTGCATGCGCGTGCCGGTACCCGGCTCGCGCAACGCTTCGGACCGCTCGGCTACATGGCCAGCGAGCTGGCCGCCGAAGTGCCGGCGCTGATGCAGGAGCTTGCTGCAAATATCTGATTCCCATGTCGTGCTGTCCGGACTTCCCGGGCGTGACTGCATTAGTGCCGCAGCAAGGTGGCAACTGGGAAATTGCTGTTTTGCCAATTTTCCCTGTAGAATGCCGGTCATCTGACTTGAATGGGAATCCTTCCGATGAAAATCCGTATTGGCCTGGTTCTGATCGCCTGCATCGCGCTCCTGAGTGCCTGTGCCGGACCTCCTCCGCAAAAGCCCGTGTCGCTGGACGTAGCGGCCGTTTCAACGAAAAGCCAGCGCATCGGCGTCGGCATGGCTGCTTTACCCAAGGTCGACACATATTTTCCGGGTGCCGGTTGCCTGTTCTGCATCGCGGCAGCCTCCGTCGCCAATCATTCGTTGACCGCGTATACGCAGACGCTGCCCTACGAGGATCTGCCCAAGTTGAAGGACATGGTGGTCGAACTGCTTCGCAAACGCGGCGCCGACGTAATGGTGATTCCGGGTCCGATCAACGTCGGTGACTTGCCCGACAATCCGACAGCAGGAGCTGACGTCGCCAAGAAAGACTTCTCGTCGCTACGCAAGAAGTACAACATCGACAAACTAGTGATGGTGAACATTGCCATGCTGGGCATCGAGCGACCGTACTCGTCATATATCGCGACAAGCGATCCGAAGAGCATATTGCGTGGCACCGGCTATATGGTGGACCTGAAAACCAACATCTACTCCTGGTATCTTCCGATTGAGGTGATCAAGAGCGCGGAGGGCGAATGGGATGAGCCGCCGAAATTCCCCGGACTCACGAATGCCTATTTCCAGACGCTTGAGATTGCCAAAGACGATATCCTCAAGCCGTTCAACTAAGCCACGCTTTGTGCCGCTCCGAGCCTGCGTTTGCGGCCCGGGGCGGCGCACGTCACCGGGAACTCCCATGACAATCTCTCGCCGTATGCCCTGTCGATTCTGGCTCTGGGCGATTGTCGCCATCCTGTCCTGCGCGACGGCGCGGGCAGATGACGCCGAACCGCAGCCGGACCTGAAACAATGGATATCGAAAGATGCAAGCTGGGCATTGCGCCTGGACAAGAATGACAAGGTCGTCTATCACGGGGCCTACAATTTCGACAATGCCGGCGCGCGCAACGGCTCCGGGATGATGTATCCGGCGCCAGGCGCGGCCGGCCTCATGGCAGCGATCATTACGCATGGCATTCTGGTTGACGCCACCAGAAACAATGAAAAAAACCGACTCGAGCAAGTGGCGGACGCCGTGTTGGTGCCCTACCAGTCGGTGCTGAGCGCATTCGACGAGAAGGAGTTGATGCAGCGTGGCTTGACGAAAACGACGATAGGCGCGGACAGGCGCCTGCTCGGCGAGGAAGACAAGGCGGACAAGGGCCTGGTGGTCAGCAGCGAACCCACATTCACGATGACGCAGGATCAGACTGCCCTGGTGCTTGATAATACGGTTTCCGTTTTCACTCCCGATGATCCCTCCAAGCCCGCATACCAGAACACCGTTCGTGTTGTTTCCGGCATGGCGACGGCGCAGGATCTCGTCCAATACTGGACTGCGAACCAGGGCGAACGTCTCAAGGATGAAAGTGCGGCACTCTTCGCAAAGTCGCTCGATCTGGCACTTGCTGAAATTGGCCGGTCGGACCGGAAAAGCGTTCCGTACAAGACCGTTCGGTACATGGAAGGTACGAGTGAGCAGATGGAACGCGGTCAAGTCATCGCAGGCGGTTGTGGCCGGGTGGTAATCAAGAATCTGAGGGGCTGGCTCATGTCGGTTCCGGTTCGGCTGAAACAAGAGCAGCAGGAATCCGGCGCCAGCCGCTGTGACCTGACTGCAGCGAGTGCCCTCTAGCCGGTATCGGCGGTGCGGCTTGCTTCGCTCCGCCGCGGTAGAATGCCGCATCAACTCCCATTTTTTTCCTGATGCCGACCCGTGGCGCCTGGGCCAACCCCGCCAATCCGCTCTACCTGGCCTACCATGACGAAGAGTGGGGCGTACCCTGCCACGACGAGAACCGGCTGTTCGAAATGCTCAACCTGGAAGGCGCGCAGGCCGGCCTGAGCTGGGAAACCGTGCTCAACAAGCGCGCGCATTACCGCGCAGTGTTCGACGGCTGGGATGCCGAAAAGATCGCGCGCTATGACGCCGCCAAGGTGGCCGCGCTGCTGGCCGACCCCGGCATCATCCGCAACCGGCTGAAAGTCGCCGCGGCGATCACCAACGCGCAAGCCTACCTGCGCCTGCGCGACGAGATCGGCGGGCTCGATCCTTTCCTATGGGCCTATGTCGACGGCCGGCCGATCCGCAACCGCTGGCTCGAGCCGAGGGATACGCCGGCCCGCACCGAGCTGTCCGACCGGCTCTCGAAAGAGCTGTCGCGACGCGGCTTCAAGTTCGTCGGCTCCACCATCGTCTACGCCTACATGCAGGCAATCGGAATGGTGAACGATCACTTCGCCGGCTGCTTCCGCCACTGCGCGGAATGAATGCGCCCGCGCCGCGGTACTCCGCCTGACCGTCCTCATGCTCGTACTCAAACTGTTCCTGGTTCCGCTGTTCCTCGGCCTGGTCTCGTTCGCCGGCAAGCGCTGGGGCCCCGGCGTCGCCGGCTGGCTGGCAGGCTTCCCGATCGTCACCGGCCCGATCCTGCTGCTGCTGGCGCTCGGCAAGGGGGCGGCGTTCACCGCCGGCGCCGCCAGCGCTTCGTTGTCGGCGGTGTTCGCTTCGGTCGGGTTCAGCCTTGCCTATTCGTGGACCTGCCGCCGCCATGGATGGCCGTCGGCCTTGCTGGCCGGCCTTTCGGTCTGGTTGTGCGCGGCCTTCCTGCTCAGCCGGATGCCGCAATCGCCGTGGCTTGCCGGTGCGATTGCGATTGCCACGCTGCTGGCAGCGCCGCGCTGCTTTCCGCCCGCTGCCGTGCCGGGCGTCCCGGCCGCGATGCTGCGCCAGGACTTGTTGCTGCGGATGGTGGCCGGTGCGCTGCTGACGCTGGCAGTCACTTCGCTGTCCGCCACCATCGGGCCGTCGTGGAGCGGATTGCTGGCGGTGTTTCCGCTGCTGGGCATTGTGCTCGCCGTATTTTCGCAGCGTGCTTGCGGACCCGACTTCGTGGTCGTGATGTTGCGCGCGATGGCGTCCGGCCTCTACTCGTTCGTGGCGTTCTGCCTGCTGCTGGCCTTGCTGCTCGAGCGGGCCGGCATTGCGCCGGCATTCGTGGCGGCCATGGTTGCCGCACTGTTGGCGCAGTCGGCGGCGAAGCAGTTGTTGCGGCGCTAACCACCGACCACATGGCATTCCGACAACTTCGGCCTGTGGGTTTTACATGCCCGTGCTTCTTGAACGAAAGTCACCACGCTTTCCCTTGATGTTGTATCGTTGGAGAGCATATTGATTCCGTGAACGCCGGCCGGGCTGGTCCGAGTCCCGTGCGTTTCCGTCCAAGCCGCCGTCGCCCCATGCCACTCACCTATCTTGCGTCGCTGACCGCCGCCGAGCGCACCGCGCGCGCCAACCTTCATCTCGGCTCCTCGCTGGCGTTCGTCGCCGGCGCGCTCAATGCCGGCGGGTTTCTCGCAATCGGCCGCTATACCTCGCACATGAGCGGGATGCTGTCGTCGGTGGCCGATAACCTGGCGTTGGGCGAATTGTCGCTGGTGATCACCGCCATCCTGTCGCTCGCTTCGTTCATGCTGGGAGCGGCGGCGACCGCGCTGATGGTGAATTACGCGCGCCGCAACAGCAGCGGCAGCGAATACGCGCCGACGCTGCTGCTGGAAGCGATCCTGCTGTTGGTGTTCGGACTGGTGGGCAAGCACCTGCAGGCGCACGAATTGATCAGGCTGTCGCTGACCGCGATCCTGCTCAGCTTCACGATGGGGCTGCAGAATGCGCTGATCACCAAGATCTCGCACGCCGAGATCCGCACCACCCACGTCACCGGCCTGTGCACCGATATCGGCATCGAGCTGGGCAAGCTGTTCTACTGGAACCGCAACGCGGCGCTCGCCGATGCGCCCCGGGTGGCGGCCAACCGCGGCCGGCTGCGCGTGCACGTGCAACTGGTGCTGTCGTTCTTCGCCGGCGGGGTCGTGGGGGCGCTGGGTTTCAAGCATGTTGGTTTCGTGTCCACCATACCGCTCGCGGTCGGGCTGGTCGCGATGGCGTCGGCGCCGATGTTCAAGCCGACGCGGGCATAAGCGCGAATATGCCGTAAGATGGCCGTCAATCATGACGGTCATCGCCATCTTCAACCAGAAGGGCGGCGTCGGGAAAACCACCACCGCCCTCAATCTCGCTGCCGCGCTGGCGGGCCGCGGCCGCACGCCGTTCGGCATCGACCTCGATCCGCAGGCGCATTTCAGCGCCATCGCGGGCGTGGATGCGGCCGGCGGCGACGATACCGTGCTGAGCCTGTTCCAGCGCAACCGGCCGTTGCGCGAACTGTCGCGCGCCGCAGCCTGCGGCATCCGGGTGATTCCTTCGCACATGGAGCTGTCCAAGGTCGATACCCTGTTCGGCAAGGGCTACAACGTGGTCAACCGGCTCAACGCCGCGCTGCAGCAGGAACAATTGGCGAACCCGGAAAGCCCGGTGTTGATCGACTGCTGTCCGTTGATCGGGGTGCTCTCGCTGAATGCGATTTTCGCCAGCGACTGCGTGATCGTTCCGGTGTCGGCCGATCACCTGTCGTACCGCAGCGCGCTGCAGGTGGAGCGGGCGCTGAAGGCGCTGGAGCCGGTGCTGAAGCGGCGCGTGAAAAGGCGCTACCTGCTGACACGCTACGATGCGCGGCGGCGGATGGCGCGCGAGGTGCGGCGCCTGCTGGAGGAACAGTTCGGCGCCGACGTCTGCCGGCTGCATATCGCCGAGAGCGTGAGCCTGGCGGAGAGTCCGGCCTACAACCGGACCGTGTTCGAGCACTCGCCGGCCAGCCGCGGCGCCCAGGACTACAGCGCGCTGCTGGATGAATTGCTGGCCGATGGCGTGTTCGCGCCGGCCGCTTGACGGCGGGAACGCCGGGTGAGGATGCTACTTCGAGATCAGCGTGAGCAGCTCTTCCATCGAGGCCGCGTTGCGCGACCGGTCGCCGGGCTGGCGGCCTTCGGTGCCCAGGATGTCGCAGCGCAGGACATCGCAATGGCGGTACATCTGGAACAGCTTGCGTTCCGCGTCGGCCTGGTCGCGGCCCATGATCGCGATGGCGTCGATTTTCTGGCCGCTGCGCGTGCGAATGGAAAAGCCGTACTTCAGCATCACCTGGTCCCCCCTTTTGCTTGTTATCGTAACGTTATAGGAAAGATTGGCGCGGATGTCAAAGCGTCAACCCGGAATCATTCGATAATCTCGACCGGCGTGCCGGCCGCCACCAGGTCGAACAGCTCGATGACGTCGGCATTGCGCATGCGGATACAGCCGATCGAACGCGGCACGCCCATCGGCTCGCTATCCGGGCAGCCGTGGATATAGATGTAGCGGCGCATGGTGTCGACGCTGCCGAGCCGGTTGAAACCCGGTTCGCAACCCGACAGCCACAGGATGCGGCTCAGGATCCAGTCGCGCTCCGGTTGTTCGGCTGCCAGTTGGGGCGTGTGGATTTCTCCGGTGGGCCGGCGCCCGACCAGCACCGCGCCGGACGGCAGCCCGGCGCCGATGCGCGCGCGCACCAGGTGGCGGCCGCGCGGCGTGCAGTTGCTGCCGGCCTGCTCGCCGGCGCCGTTGCGCGCGGTCGAAACCGGGTAGCGGCGCAACAGTGCGCCGCCGTCGTCGAACAATTCGAGCGCTTGCCGCGAAAGGCTGACTTGGATGCGCGCCATGGAAGCTGCGGGAAGAAGGAACAGGCGCTACGATAGCAGCCCGGCGCGCTCCGGCACAAGAGGAACACCAGCGGATATCATGGCGTTCCGAAAGGATTTTCCGATGCCCGCTTCCCGCCTGTCCCACCTGGCCGCCGGCGCCCGCGACACCTTGCCGATGCTGGTCGGCGCCGCGCCGTTCGGCATGATCTTCGGCACCCTGGTCGGCGCCGGGCCGCTCGCGCCCTGGCAAGGCCAGGCGATGTCGCTGAGCGTGTATGCCGGCTCCAGCCAGTTCATCGCGCTCGGCCTGGCGAGCGCCCGCGCCGGCCTGCTGGTGGTGTGGTTCACCACGCTGATCGTCAACCTGCGCCACATGCTGTACGCGGCATCGCTGCTGCCGCACGTGGCGGCGCTGCCGGCGCGCTGGCGCTGGACACTGGGTTTCCTGCTGACCGACGAGACCTTCGCAGTGATGAACGGCTTCTACCGGCGCCAGCCCGATGCGCCGCTCGGCCATTGGTATTTTCTCGGGTCCGGGCTGGCGATGTACGGCAACTGGCAATTGTGGACGCTGGCCGGCCTGTTGTTCGGCGCCGCCTTTCCGCGCCTGCAGTCGTTCGGCCTCGATTTCGCGATGGTCGCCACCTTCATCGCGATCGTGGTGCCGCAGCTGGCGCGCCTGCCGCATTTTTGCGCAGCGCTGGCGGCCGGCCTGGTGGCCTGGCTGCTGAAGGACCTGCCGTATCAGCTCGGCCTGCTGGCGGCGGTGCTGAGCGGGGTCGCGGTCGGCACCGTGCTGCTGCGGCGCTATGCCGGTGAGGTGGCGCGCCGGAGGCGCGCATGAATGACACGTATTACACGCTGATGATCGCCGGCATGGCGCTCGTGACCTTTTGTGTCAAGGCGCTGCTCTTCATCCTCGGCCAGCGCGCCACGTTTCCGCCGCTGCTGCAGCAGGCGCTCGCTTTCGTGCCGGTGACGGTGCTCACCGCGATCATCGTGCCGATGGTGCTGGGGCCGCACGGCGGCGGACTGGAACTGAGCTGGCGCAATCCGCAGCTGGTGGCGGCGCTGGCCGCGATCCTGGTATGCGCGCTGACCCGCCGCCAGTTGCTGACGATCGCGGTCGGGCTCGCAGTGTTCTTCGGCTGGCAGTTCGGCGTGCTCCATTGAAGCGGCAGGAATTGCACTATTGATAATGACGATTCGCCTGTTCCCGCAGAATGCATTGCATGCTGCCGCGGGCGCTGGCAAAATTTCCATTGATCAACATAAATACCTGCCGGAAACGCCGCTGGACTCCTCTCCTGCGTACCGCAGTCATCAACTGAGCTGGAGAAAACATGGGGCGTGCACTCGGCCTGCGCGGAAAGTCGGTTCTTGCATTGCTGGGCGCCAGCACTGCGGTGCTGCTGCTGGCGGGCGTGATCGGCTGGCAGGCGGTAAATTCGATCCGCATCCATCTCGGCACGGCGTTTACCCGCAATTTCACGCTGCTCAACCGCGAGCGCATTCTGGCGCCGGTGTCGCGCGAGCTGGCGCTGTCGTTGCGGCTGGCCAAGTCGCGCACGATCCGGGACTGGCTGCGCGACGAGCAGGATCCGGGCAAGAAGGCGCAGGCCTTCGACGAGGCCGAGAGCTTCCGGCGCGACTTCGCCGATCATTCCTACTTCATCGCTGCCGCTTCCAGCGGCCACTACTATTTCAACGACACCCGCTCCGCGTTCAGCGCAATGCCGCGCTACACGCTCAAGCGCAGCGATCCGAACGACGCCTGGTTCTACAACACGCTGCGCAACGACAAGCCGCACAACATCAATGTCGATCCCGATGAAAAGCTGGGGGTGACCAAGGTCTGGTTCAACGTGCTGGTGAAGGAGGGCAGCGACGTGACCGGCCTGTGCGGGACCGGGCTTGACCTGTCGACCTTTCTGCACCAGTTCCTCGGCACGGCCGAACCCGGCGTAACGCCGATGATCGTGAATGCCAATGGGGCGATCCAGGCGCATGCCGACAATGCGTTGATCGCGTTCAATTCCGGCACCACCGCCGCCACCCGCGACAAATCGTTGTACGGATTGCTGGACGACCGCGCCGGCGTATCGGCCGCGCGCGCGGCGCTGGCGGCGGCGGTGGCGGCGCCCGGCAGCGCGCAATTGTTCGAAGCGGTCCTCGGCGGCAAGAAGCAATTGATCGCGGTGTCCTATATCCCGGAGCTGAAGTGGCATGTGCTGACCGCGGTCGACCTGGATGCCGCCCGGCTGATCGATACCGGCCTGCTGCGCTGGGTGGCGCTGGCCGCCGGCGCGCTGCTGGCGGCGATGCTGTTCGGTTTCGTCTACGCGGTCAACCGGCTGGTGTTGCGGCCGCTGCTCAAGCTCAAGCGCTCGGCGCGCGAAATGGCGGCGGGCAATTACTCGGTCAAATTGCCGCCGGCCGGCGACGACGAAATCGGCGAGCTGACCGAGGCCTTCGGCGCCATGGCGGAAAAGGTGCGTCACCATACCGAAGACCTGGAGCAGACGGTGCAGGCGCGTACCCGCGATCTGGTGCAGGCCAACCACGAGATGGCGCATGCGCATCGCAAGATCAGCGATTCGATCGCGTATGCCAGCCTGATCCAGCGCGCGATCCTGCCGGACCGCCAGCTCAGCGGCGCGCTCGGCGCCAACCATTTCGTGCTGTGGCGTCCGCGCGATGTGGTGGGCGGCGACTTTTACGTATACAGGCAGGTGGCTGGCGGCTGCCTGCTGGGCGTGGTCGATTGCGCCGGACACGGCGTTCCCGGCGCCTTCATGACGATGCTGGCGCGCGCTGCCATCGACCAGGCGATCGACGAAACGGGCGCGCCCGATCCGGCCTGCATCCTGGCCCGCACCGACCAGGCGATGCGCGCGATGCTGCAGGCCGAGGTGCAGCAGCGCGAGATCGCCACCCTGATGGATGCCGGCTTTGCCCATATCGATTTCGCCGACCGCAGCGTCAGCTTCGCCGGCGCCCGCATCGCGCTGTACTGGAGCGACGGCAGCGAAGTCGGCAGCATCAAGGGCGGCCGCCGCTCGATCGGCGACCGCCAGCCCGGCGAGTACCACAATCAGCGCGTCGAACTGCTGCCGCAGCGTACCTTCTACCTGACCACTGACGGCTTCCTTGACCAGGCCGGCGGCGACAAGGGTTTCGGTTTCGGCAATGCCCGCTTCACTGCCATGCTGCGCCGCCATGCGAACCAGCCGCTCGACGAACAAAGCCGCGCGTTTGCGTCTACACTGGCGGCATACCAGGGCGATCGCCCCCAGCGCGATGACATCACGATGGTTTGCTTCCGCTTCACCTGACACTCGGAGACAACATGGGCCTGATCGATCTCTTCTCCCTGCAGCAGACCTACAACCAGCAGCGCATCATGCTATGTTTCAACGGACCGCTGACCAAAAGCCTGATCGAGGAAATCGGCAACGCGCTGCGCAACTACATGCAGCGCGAAAGCGCGGCCGCCTCGGTGGCGATGGATGTGTTCGGCGCCTATATCGAAATGACGCAGAACATCCGCCACTATGCGGCCAGCAAGGGCTGGAACGAGGCCGACGCGTCCGCTACCGTGGTCATCTCGCGCAATGCCGACGGCCGCTACGTGGTATCGGCCGGGAACATCGTCGAAGCCGACGACGGCCGCGACCTGACCGCCCGCATCGAGGCGCTGGCCGCGACCGACCCGGCCGGTCTCAAGGCGCGCTACAAGGAGCAATTGCGCAGGCCGCGCGAAGAAGGCAGCGCCAGCGGCGCCGGCCTGGGCCTGATCGACATGGCGCGCCGGGCTGCCGAGCCGCTGGCCTGCTCGCTGCGCACGCTCGATGATGGCCGTGTATTCTTTAGCCTGCGGGTAGTGATGTGAGGGGCCGCGCAGTAATAAGTTGCACAATTTTTCTGGCCGTAGTCGGCGCGCTGCCGCGTTATGCGTCACTTGCAGTGCCCGCACTGCGGCGTGCCGCACGCCTGGCATCGCATCCGGCTACGACCGCCAAATTGCACAACTTATTACTGCGCGGCCCCTAGGCGCTCCGGCATCCTCTCCCCGGCTCCTGTAGAGGAAGAGGATGAGCGCAGACGGCATGCATGGTCATGAATGCCGCAAGGACCAATAGGAATGAAAATGGAAGACCTGAATATAGAAGCCACCCAGTCGACGCCGTCGATCAGCGCCGATGCCGCGTCCGGCACGGTAAGGATGCGCGGCGACTCCTATCCCGAAAATTCGTACCAGCTGTTCTCGCCGGTGACCGACTGGATCGAAACCTTCCTGCGCGGCGAACAGCGACCGCTGACGCTGGAGTTGCACCTGCTGTACCTGAATACCAGCAGCGTCAAGGTCATGATGGACATCTTCGACATGCTGGAGGAAGCGCATGCGAAGGGGCGCCGGGTCGCGGTCAACTGGTATTACGACGAACAGAACGAAAGGGTGGCCGAGCTGGCCGAGGAATTCAAGGAAGACTGCAGCTTCCCGTTCCTGGTCGCCAGCCAGGTCGACTGACCGTGCGCGACAATCCCGAACTGGAACGGACGATAGAACGCCTGCTGTCGGACCCGCAGTACGATGCGCATCCGGTGCGGCACGCGCTGGCCGAGCTGTACGCGGAATTCCGCGATGCGCTGTACCAGATCGAGCGCATCGCCCGCATCTCCGACCGCTACCAGAGCAATGCGCGCGAAACCACGCTGTCGCTGAGCGAACGCTACAGCAAGCAGTTGCGGAAACTGGAAAAGCTGGCCCGCATCTCCGACCGTTACCAGTCGATGATGCGCGACCTGAACGAGGCGCTGAAGGATGCGTCGACGCGCGACGCGCTCACCGGCATCGGCAACCGGCGCATGCTGATGGAGCGACTGAAGGCCGAAACCGCGCGCGCCGAGCGCATGGACCGGCCGCTGACGGTGGCAATCGCCGATGCCGACCGCTTCAAGGCGATCAACGATGCCTACGGCCACGAAGCCGGCGACAAGGCCCTGATCGAGATCGCCGGCGCGATCGAGGCCAGCGTACGCGAATACGATATATGCGGACGCTGGGGCGGCGAGGAATTCCTGATCATCATGCCGGAAATCGGCGCCGCCGAAGGGGCGCGGGTGATCGAGCGCGTGCGTACCGCGATCGAGGAGCTGAACGTGGTGTTCGGCGACAACCTGATCCAGGTGTCGGCCAGCTTCGGCATCGCCGAGCGCCATCCCGGAGAAACCCTGTCCAAGACCATCAGCCGTGCCGACACCGCGTTGTTCGACGCCAAGCGCGGCGGCCGCAACCGGGTCGAGTCGGCGCGCTGAGGCCGGGCGGTTCCCGCCCCCTGCTTCAAGACGCTTTCTTCCTGCGCTTCGGCGCCAGCAAGGTATGGCGGCAGGTGGCGGCGCCGCACAGGCAGGCATAGGCGCGCTTGAGCGCCGGCGTGTGGCGCTGTTCCAGGATCAGCCCGTAGTCGTAATTCAGCTCCTCGCCGCGCGCGATGTCGCGCAATGCATAGATGAATACCCGGCCGTCTTCCTCCTGCGCCTCGCAGTTCGGTTCGCACGCGTGATTGATCCAGCGCGCATCGCTGCCGCGCACGCCGCCGTCGATGATGCGGCCGTCTTCCAGGCTGAAGAAAAAGGTATGGAAGCAGTCGGCCGGCTTCTCGTTCTCGCGCCGCACCGCTTCCTCGTTGTCGATCCTTTCCCCCTTGTACTCGATGATGCGGGTGCCGGCCGGGATCTTGCGGGTCGCGAACACGCCCTTGCCGTGGACGCTGGAGTCGCGGACGATGATGGCGGACGGGCGCCGGCCGGCGGAAGTGGTTCTGGTGCTGGTCATGTTTTCGGTCGATGATGGAAGAGGCGTGCCGCGACGCGCGGCAAATGCGACATTATCTCAGGCCGGACGGGCGCCGTTTGAAATTCATTAATGAAGATGCCATGTCGCCCGGCATGGCGCGCCCGGACCGCGCCGCAACGCCTATACAATGGCGATGCAGCCCGCCTATTTTCCGAGATGACTTTCCAGCGCCTGGTTCCCGCCACCCTTGCCCTTGCCGACGGCGTACCGTTTGCGGCCACATACGGCGACGTCTACCATTCCGCCGACGGCGGCCTGGCGCAGGCGCGCCATGTCTTTCTGGGCGGGAACCGGCTTGCAGAGCGCTGGGCGCGGCGCGAGCGCTTCGTGATCCTGGAAACCGGCTTCGGCCTCGGGCTCAATTTCCTTGCGACCTGGGATGCCTGGCGGCGCGATCCGCAGCGGCCGCGGCAACTGCAATACGTGGCGGTGGAAAAGCACCCGTTCCAGGCCGCCGACCTCGCCCGCCTGCATGCGACGTGGCCGGAACTGGACGCGCTGTCGCAGCAGTTGCGCGCTGCCTGGCCGCCGCTGGTGCCGGGTTTCCACCGCTTGCTGCTGGAACAGGGCAAGCTGGTGCTGACGCTGGTGTTCGGCGACATTGCCGATTGCCTGCCGCGCATCGAAGCTGCCGCCGACGCGTTCTACCTGGATGGTTTTGCTCCCAGCAGGAATCCCGAGATGTGGGCGCCGGCGGTGCTGGGCCGGCTGCACCGCCTGGCCGCGCCGGATGCCACGCTGGCGACCTACACGGTGGCGGCGCCGGTGCGGCAGGCGCTGGCGCAGGCCGGATTCGTGTGCGACAAGCTGCCCGGCTTCGGCCGCAAGCGCGACATGCTGGCCGGCCGCTTTGCGCCGCGCTGGCCGTTGCCGCCACGCCCGGAAGCGCGCGAGCGCACCGCGATCGTGCTCGGCGCCGGCATCGCCGGCAGCGCCGCCTGCGAACGGCTGGCCGCGCGCGGCTGGCGGGTCACGCTGGTGGAGCGCCATGCGCATCCAGCGCAGGAAGCGTCCGGCAACCTGGCGGGCATCGTGATGCCGCTGCTGGCGCGTGACGACAATCCCTCCTCGCGCCTGACGCGCGCCGCCTACCTGTTTGCGCTGCAATCCTGGCAGCGTCTCGGCGGTATCGGCAGCGGCTTTGCCGGCGCCGCCTGCGGCGTGCTGCAACTGGCGCAGGATGCGCAGCACGCGCGGCAGCAGCGCGTGGCGATCGAGGCGCTCGGCTATCCGCCCGATTACGTGCGCTGGCTCGACCCGGCCGCAGTGGCGTCCTATCTGGGCAGGCCGGCCCCCGGCGGCTGGCTGTTCCCGGCTGGCGGCTGGGTGACGCCGGCCAGCCTGTGCGAAGCGCTGCTGGCCGCCTGCGGCGAACGCCTGCAGCGCTGCTTTACCCGCGGCGCGGCCGCGCTGCAGTATGAAGACGGCCAATGGCAGGTGTGCGACGCGGCCGGCGGCGTCATCGCCGCGGCGCCGCAACTGATCGTCGCCTGCGGAACCAATGCGCGCCAATTTACTCAAATGCAAGAGTTGCCGCTTGCCGCGATCCGCGGGCAGGTCACGCATCTGCCGGCCGCCGCGCTGCCGCCGGTGCCGCTGGCGATTTGCGGCGATGGCTATGTCACGCCGCCGGTGAACGGCATCTGCTGCGTCGGTGCCTCCTATGATTTCGATGCCGATCCCTTGCCGCGGCGCGACAGCCGCCTCGCCAACCTGGAGCGCCTGCGGCAGCTGCTGCCCTCGTCCGTCACGCGGCCGGCAGCCGCCGAAAGCGAGGTCGCCGGCGAGCGCGTCGGCTTCCGCTGCGCCACCCCGGACCGCTTGCCGCTGGTCGGTGCGCTGCCGGATCCGCAAGCGCCGATTGCCGGCTCGCGGCTGCGCGACGTGCCGCGCCTGCCCGGCCTGCACGCGTTGCTCGGTTACGGGTCGCGCGGCCTGGTATGGGCGTCGTTCGCGGCCGAGTTGCTGGCGTCGCGGCTGGAAGGCGAACCGCTGCCGATAGAGAATGTACTGGCCGACGCGCTCGACCCTGCGCGCTTTGCGCTGAAAGCGCATCGCCGCAGCCCATCCCCATCCCTGGACCTCTCGGAGTGATATGCGAACCCTCAAATATATCGCCATCGTCATCGGCGGCCTGCTGGTGCTGCTGCTGGCAGCCGCCGCCATCATCGCCGCTACCTTCAAGCCGGCCGACTACAAGCCGGTGCTGATCCGGCTGGTGCAGGAAAAGACGCAGCGCACGCTGAGCATTCCGGGCGACATCCGGCTCAGCTTCTTTCCCAAGCTGGGTCTCGACCTGGGCAAGCTCACGCTGTCGGAGCGCAACGGCAGTGCAAACTTTGCTTCGGTCGAGCACGCGAACGTGTCGCTGGCGGTGCTGCCGCTGCTGTCGAAACGGGTAGTGATCGACCGCATCGCCATCGACGGTCTGCACGCAACCGTCGTGCGCTTTCGCGACGGCAGCACCAACTACGACGACCTGCTCGGCAAGCAGGACGCCGGCCAGACCAGCGGCGGAAGCAGCGGCTCCGCCGGCAATTCGACCGCGAATGGCACCCGGCAGGGTGGAAACGGCACGCCGCTGGCATTCGATATCGACAGCATCGCGCTCGCCGATGCCGACATCGTGTATGAAGACCGGGCGCAGGGGCGGCGCGCGGAACTGAGCAAGCTCAACCTGGATACCGGCAAGATCGCCGACGACGTGCGCAGCAAGCTGAAGCTGGACGCGGTGCTGAAGCTCGACAAGCCGGCGCTGAGCGCAACCGTGAACGCGAATACCGGTTTCCTGCTGGATCTGGACCAGAAACACTATCAGCTGAACGGCCTCGATATCGCGCTCGACGGCAAGCAGGCGACGCCGGACCACGGTGCGCGCGCGCTCGGCTTGCGTCTCAGCGCCGCGACACTCGACCTGACGCCGAAGGCGCTCAAGCTGCCTGCGTTTACTGCCGATATAACGGTAAAGGACGCAAGCCTGGATGCCGGCGCCAGGATCGCCGGCAGCCTGCTCGGCGATCTCGACCGCAAGCTGCTGAATTCGCCGCAGCTGGAACTCACACTGTCCGGCAACCAGGGCGGCCATAGCATCGGCGGCACCTTGCGTACGCCTTTGACGCTCGATATGCAGGCGCAACGGCTCACGCTGCCGAAGATCGACGCCGCCTTCACGCTGCCGAATCCGGCCGGCGGTTCGCTGCAACTGAACGCGGCCGGCAATGCCGAGGCCCGGCTCGATGCGCATGCGCTGTCCGCCGCGCTCAAGGGCAAGCTTGACCAGAGCGCATTCGATGCGCGCTTCGGCATGAGCAGCTTCTCGCCCGCCGCCTACACTTTCGACGTCGGCATCGACAAGCTCGACCTGGACCGCTATCGCGGCAAGCCGGGCGCCGCAGTGCCGGCCGCGCCGCAACCAGGCGCCAAGCCTGCCAAGGAGGCTACCGGCGGCGCAGCCGCGCCCGGCGCCGAACAGCCGATCGACCTGTCGGCGCTGAAAGGCCTGCAGGCCAAGGGCGATATCCGCATCGGCGCGCTCACCGTGGCCGGCATGCATGCATCCGGCGTGCGGACCCACTTGCAGGCTGCCGGCGGCCGGCTCGACGTCAAGCCGCTGGCGGCCAGCCTGTACGGCGGCAGCCTTGCCGGCAGCCTGTCGGCCACCGCGGCCAAGCCGGCGCGCTTCACCGTGCAGCAGACGCTGTCGGGCATCGACCTCGGTCCGCTGCTCAAGGACGCGATCGGCAAGCAACCGATAGAAGGCAAGGGCAGCGTAAAACTCGACGTCGCGACCAGCGGCGCCACTTTTACCGGCATCAAGAAAGACCTGGACGGCAGCGCCAGCATTGCCCTGCATGACGGCGCGCTGCACGGCATCAATATCGCGCAGGCGGTGCGCAGCGCGAAAGCGCGCTTGAATGCGCTGCGCGGCAGCAGCGAAGCGCAAAGCGGCACCGCCAGCAGCAACGAAAAAACCGACTTCAGCGAATTGAGCGCGAGTTTTCGGATCGCCAACGGCGTGGCGCACAACGACGACCTGAATGCGAAGTCGCCGCTGCTGCGCGTGACCGGCAACGGCGACATCAACCTGGCCGAGGAGCGCGTCGATTACCTGGTGAAGGCAACGGTCGTATCGACCCTGCAAGGCCAGGGCGGGCCGGAATTGCAGGCGCTGCGGGGTCTCACGATCCCGGTGAAGCTGAGCGGACCGTTTGCCGCGATCGACTGGCACGTGGACATGGCCGGTCTCGCAAGCTCGCTGGCGAAGCAGAAGCTGGAGGAGCGCAAGGACGAGCTCAGATCGAAAGCGCAGGGCGCGCTCGGCAACGAAAAGCAGCAGTTGCAGCAGCAACTGCAGGACAAGCTCAAGGGACTGTTCGGACGATAGGCTGCATCGCTTTCGCAACGTTCCATCATCGAACGCCGCGCTGTTTCGCAAGCCGCCGAACAGCGCGGATTTTCTCCCGCAATTCTCCCTTCGTTTTTTCATCGCGACAGCGCCTCGCGCACTGTCGCTTTTTTGCACACCGCCATCGTGCGCGGTGCGGCGTCAACACGTGTTCGCGACAGCTCCCGCGCCAAAAAGTTTTACGTCATCACGTGGATATTTCAAATAAAAACGAGAGAAATGTCGCTTTGAATAGAGCATTTGAAAACGCGCATTTTCAACTTTTCATCACGCTCGAAAAAAGCCAAAAAATTTCCTATGGGCTAGAGAAAAGTGGGCGTATTATGAATTTGAGGAGTGCGAATTCAGCCTTGAATCCGATCCCCAATTACCGGTAGATACACATCAAAGGACAGCCAATGAAAATCTTTGACAACTACGCATTGCGGTACGAGCGGACCCGGGAAGAGGAATACTCCCTGCAAGAATATCTGGAGCTGTGCAAGCGCGATCGTCTTGCCTACGCCAGTGCCGCCGAGCGCATGCTGGAAGCGATCGGAGAGCCGGAGCTGGTGGACACGCGTCACGATCCGCGCCTGTCGCGCATCTTCGCCAACAAGGTCATCAAGATCTATCCTGCATTCCGCGAGTTCTACGGCATGGAGGAAGTGATCGAGCAGGTCGTATCCTATTTCCGTCACGCCGCGCAAGGCCTCGAAGAACGCAAGCAGGTGCTGTACCTGCTGGGCCCGGTCGGCGGCGGCAAATCGTCGATCGCCGAGAAGCTGAAAGCGCTGATGGAACACGTACCGTTCTATTGCATCAAGGGTTCGCCGGTCAACGAATCGCCGCTCGGCCTGTTCGACGAAAACGAAGACGGTGCGATCCTCGAAGAAGACTACGGCATTCCGCGCCGTTACCTGAAAACCATTCCCAGCCCGTGGGCGGTCAAGCGGCTGCACGAGTTCAACGGCGACATCAACCAGTTCCGCGTGGTCAAGCGCTATCCGTCGGTGCTCAAGCAGATCGCGATCTCGAAGACCGAACCGGGCGACGAAAACAACCAGGACATCTCTTCACTGGTGGGCAAGGTCGACATCCGCAAGCTGGAAGACTATTCGCAGGACGATCCGGACGCCTACAGCTACTCCGGCGGCCTGTGCCTGTCGAACCAGGGCCTGATGGAGTTCGTCGAGATGTTCAAGGCGCCGATCAAGGTGCTGCATCCGCTCTTGACCGCGACTCAGGAAGGCAACTACAAGGGTACCGAAGGCTTCGGCGCGATCCCGTTCGACGGCGTGGTGCTGGCGCACTCGAACGAATCGGAATGGAAGGCGTTCAAGAACAACAAGAACAACGAGGCTTTCCTCGACCGTATCTACATTGTCAAGGTGCCGTACTGCCTGCGCGTGTCGGAAGAAATCAAGATCTACGACAAGCTGGTGCGCACCTCGTCGCTGTCGCAGGCGCCGTGCGCGCCCGGCACGCTGAAGATGATGGCGCAGTTCGCGGTGCTGTCGCGCTTGAAGGAACCGGAGAACTCCAGCATCTTCTCGAAGATGCAGGTGTACGACGGCGAAAACCTGAAGGACACCGATCCGAAGGCGAAGTCGCGCCAGGAGTACGTGGATTACGCCGGCGTGGACGAAGGCATGAACGGCCTGTCGACGCGCTTCGCGTTCAAGATCCTGTCCAAGGTGTTCAACTTCGACAATACCGAAGTCGCGGCCAATCCGGTGCACCTGTTGTACGTGCTGGAGCAGCAGGTCGAGCGCGAGCAGTTCCCGCCGGAGACCGAGCAGAAGTACATGTCGTACATCAAGGAGTATCTGGCGAACCGTTATGTCGAATTCATCGGCAAGGAAATCCAGACCGCTTACCTGGAGAGCTACTCCGAATACGGACAGAACATCTTCGACCGCTACGTGACCTTCGCCGACTACTGGATCCAGGACCAGGAATTCCGCGACCCGGACACCGGCGAGAGCTTCGACCGCGATGCGCTGAACAACGAACTGGAAAAGATCGAGAAGCCGGCCGGGATTTCGAACCCGAAGGACTTCCGCAACGAGATCGTCAACTTCGTGCTGCGCGCCCGCGCGCAGAACAACGGCAAGAACCCGGTCTGGACCAGCTACGAAAAGCTGCGCACCGTGATCGAGAAGAAGATGTTCTCGAACACCGAGGAATTGCTGCCGGTGATCTCGTTCAACGCGAAGGCCAGCGCCGACGATGCGAACAAGCACCAGGAATTCGTGCAGCGCATGGTCGACAAGGGTTACACCGCGAAGCAGGTAAGGCTGTTGTGCGAATGGTACCTGCGGGTGCGGAAGTCGTCGTAAATCGCTAGCCAGTCCCCTCCCCTCGGTAGGGGGAGGGTTAGGGTGGGGGTTGAGTGCTTGAATCGGCGTTTGCACCCGCTAGACGCGCCCTACCCCCATCCTAACCTTCCCCCTGCAAGGGGGAAGGAACAGGCAGGCGGCAGTTTCGGCGACAGCCACGTTTGACGCTTTACTGAAACTACAAACGAACCTGATTTTGTTTTGAAGTGAACCGAGGCAGTCCGCCATCGCAGTTCCATCAGCAGGAGGCAATTTGGCTTACCTCATCGACCGGCGCCTGCAGGGAAAGAACAAGTCCGCGGGCAACCGCGAGCGCTTCCTGCGCCGCTACAAGAGCCAGATCAAGGATGCGGTGACGCGTGCGGTCAAGGGCCGCTCGATCACCGACGTCGAAAAGGGCGAAAAGGTATCGATTCCGGTCAAGGACATCAACGAGCCGACTTTCGGCCACGCGCGCGGCGGCATCTGGGAAACCGTCAGCCCCGGCAACCGCGAATACCAGAAAGGCGACCAGCTGCAGCGGCCGAAAGGCGGCAACGGCCAAGGCAAGGGCAAAGCCGGCAACAGCGAGGAAACCAGCGAAGACGATTTCGCGTTCGAACTCTCGCGCGAAGAATTCATGAACGTGTTCTTCGAAGACCTCGAATTGCCGAACCTGGTGAAGACGCAGCTGACCTCGATCACCGAGTTCAAGCAGCACCGCGCCGGCTACACGATTTCCGGGACCCCGTCCAACATCCATGTCCTGCGTTCGCTGCGCGGCGCGCTCGGCCGCCGCATCGCGGTCGGTGCGAAGGCGCGCAAGCGCCTGCGCGAAGCGGAGGAAGAACTCGAGCAGCTGAGCAAGACCGCGTTCGAGGACGACCATCGCATCGTTGCGCTGCGCAAGGAAATCCGCCACCTGCGGACCCGGATCGAGGCGATTCCCTTCCTCGACCCGATCGATCTGCGCTACAGCAATCGCGTCAAGATACCGAAACCGACTTCGCAGGCGGTGATGTTCTGCGTGATGGACGTGTCGGGTTCGATGGACCAGGCGAAGAAGGATGCGGCCAAGCGCTTCTTCATCCTGCTCTACCTGTTCCTGGAGCGCGCGTATGAAAAGATCGAGGTCGTGTTCATCCGCCACCACACGCAGGCGACCGAGGTCAACGAAGACGAATTCTTCAACTCGCGCGAATCGGGCGGCACCGTGGTGTCGTCGGCCCTGCACCTGCTCGGCAAGATCATGCACGAACGCTATTCGAGCGCCGACTGGAACATCTACGTCGCGCAGGCTTCCGACGGCGACAACTGGGACAACGATTCGGTGACCTGCCGCGAGCTGCTGATCGACACCATCATGCCCGCGGTCCAGTATTACGCCTATGTCGAGATCACCGACGGCGAGCCGCAGAACCTGTGGGAGGAATACACGCAGATCCCCGACATCCACCCGCATTTCGCAATGCAGAAGATCGAATCGCCGGCCGACATCTATCCGGTATTCCGTGAACTGTTCAAGAAGCAACCGAAATGACGACCATCACTTCGCCGACCGAAACGGTCACCGCCAGGAAGCCGGCGCGCAAGAGCGCCCGCAAGAAAGCCGTCAAGCAAGACGCCAGGCCGCGCCGCCTGCCCGAGCAGTCGGAATGGACGTTCGAGCTGATCGAGCAGGCGCATGACGAAATCCGCCGCGTCGCGGAAAACTTCGGGCTCGACACCTATCCGAACCAGCTGGAGATCATCAGCGCCGAGCAGATGATGGATGCGTACGCCTCGGTTGGTATGCCGGTATCGTATGCGCACTGGTCGTTCGGCAAGCATTTCCTCGCCACCGAGAAGAGCTACCGGCGCGGCCAGATGGGATTGGCATACGAGATCGTGATCAATTCCAATCCATGCATCGCCTACCTGATGGAAGAGAACAGCCTGACGATGCAGGCGC
>CBIHOK010000014.1:0-36682 GCA_966211575.1 uncultured Noviherbaspirillum sp. | reverse complement strand
GAGATGCGCCAGCATGTCGGCCACCAGTTCATGCATGCCAATGCGCGGCTGCCAGCCCCAGTCCTCGCGGGCGCAGTTGTCGTCCAGGCTGTGCGGCCAGGAGTCGGCGATCGCCTGGCGCTGGTCGGGCCTGTATTCGACCGAAAAGCCGGATACCTGCCGGCCGATCGCATCGGCCAGTTGCCGCGGACTGAAGCTCAGGCCGGCCACGTTGTACGCCGAGCGCACCCCGATCCGGCCGGCCGGCGCGTCCATCAGCTCGATGGTCGCGCGGATCGCATCCGGCATGTAGATCATCGGCAAAACCGTGTCCGGCCGCAGGTAGCAGGTATAGGCGCGGCCGGCCGCAGCCGCAGCGAGCATCGCGATCGCATAATCGGTGGTGCCGCCGCCGGGCGGCGACTTGTAGCTGATGATGCCGGGGTAGCGGATGCTGCGCACGTCGACTCCGAATTTCGCGAAATAGTATTCGCACAGCCGCTCGCCGGCCTGCTTGCTGATGCCGTAGATCGTGGTTGGATCCATCACCGCCAGTTGGGGCGTGGCATCGGCCGGCGTGTGCGGACCGAACGCCGCAATCGACGATGGCCAGAACAGCTGCAACGGCTTTCCGGCCTGCTGCTTCGCGCGCGCCAGTTCCAGCACGTTCAGCAAACCGTTCATGTTGAGCGTCCACGCCTTCAGCGGCGCCTGCTCGCCGGTGACCGACAGCAGTGCCGCGAGCTGGTACACCTGCGTGACTTGATGGCGCTCGACCAGTTCCGCCAACCGCTGCGCATCCAGCACGTCCAGCGTTTCGTAGATCTCGTAGCAGGCGGATTCGCTCTTGCCGCATGCCGCGATGTCGGCGGCAATCACGTTTTGGGCCCCGTGGCGGGCACCGAGCGCGGCGACCAGCTCGCTGCCTATCTGTCCATTTGCCCCGATCACCAGTATGCGTTCCATTGCGCTCCTCCCTCAGTGCGCGAGCAGACCGAGCTCGCGCCCCGCCTGCGCGAAAGCCTCCAGTGCGCGGTCCAGTTGCTCGCGGCTGTGCGCGGCCGACAGTTGCACCCGCACCCGTGCCTGGCCCATCGGCACCACCGGGTAGAAGAAACCGGAAGCCAGCACACCCAGTTCGTACAGCCGCTGTGCGAATTTCTGTGCAACCGGCGCATCGAACAGCATCACCGGCACCACCGGGTGCATGCCGGGCTTGATCGTGAAGCCGAGATCGGCGATCGCCTGGCGGAAGTAGGCGGTGTTCCGGTGCAGCCGGTCGCGCAGCTCGGTCGATGCCGACAGGCGTTCCAGCACCGCCAGCGAGGCGCCGGCGATCGAGGGCGCCAGCGAATTGGAAAACAGGTAGGGGCGCGATTTCTGGCGCAAGGTCTCGATCACCTCGCGCCGGGCCGCGGTAAAGCCGCCCATCGCGCCGCCCAGCGCCTTGCCCAGGGTGCCGGTGATGATGTCGATGCGGTCCATCACGCCGCGATGCTCATGGGTGCCGCGTCCCCGAGTCCCCATGAAACCGGTGGCGTGGCTGTCGTCGATCATCACCAGCGCATCGTAGCGCTCGGCCAGATCGCATATGCGGTCGAGCTGCGCGACCGTACCGTCCATCGAGAACACGCCGTCGGTCGCAATCACGCGATGCCGCGCCGACGCCGCAGCCTGCAGTTGCGCTTCCAGGTCGGCCATGTCGTCGTGCCGGTAACGGTAGCGCTGCGCCTTGCAAAGGCGGATGCCGTCGATGATCGACGCATGGTTCAGCTCGTCGGAAATGATCGCGTCGCTTTCATCGAACAGCGGCTCGAACAGGCCGCCGTTGGCGTCGAACGCGGCCGCGTACAGGATCGCGTCGTCCATCCCGAGGAATGCGGCAAGTGCCTGTTCGAGTTGCTTGTGGATGGTTTGCGTGCCGCAGATGAAGCGTACCGACGACAAGCCGTAGCCGTAGGTTTCGGTCGCCGCGACCGCCGCGCGCACCATCGCCTCGTCGCCCGACAGTCCCAGGTAATTGTTCGCGCACAGGTTGATCAGCCAGCGGCCGTCGGCGGCGCTGACTTCCGGGCCCTGGCGCGAAGCGATTACCCGCTCGGGCTTGTACAGCCCCTGCTCGCGCAGCCGCGCCAGATTCGCGTCGAGGCCATGATAGAAATCGCTTTTCGCATTCATTGCATCCATGACAAGCCCTTGAGTGGAGTGATGCCGGTATATCGCTGTCCGCGATTGCAAACGAGCGCAGCCGATCTGCTACGATGCAAGTTCAACAAACCGGAAATATTCTTCATTTAGAACATAAGTTCAATATATTGAATATTAGTCGCCGATATTGAACATCGCAAGCGCGTGTTGTTATGAAAAACCCCAATCCCGCAAGTTCCCCACCCGAAGTCGGCGCCGCGCTGCAGAAATTGCGCCTCAAGCGGAGCCTGACGCTGGACGACCTGTCGCGCGCGGCCGGCGTATCGAAATCGATGCTGTCGCAAATCGAGAGGGAAAAGGCGAATCCGACGATCGCGGTTGCCTGGCGGCTCGCGAACGCGCTGGGTGTCGGCATCGACGAGTTACTGACCGGACACAGCCGCGAACCGGAAACGATAGAAGTGCTGGATCCACACCAGACGCCCACACTGCCCGGCCAGCACGCCGGCTACGTGCTGCGCATCCTGGGACCGATGGAACTGGCCGGCAAGTACGAATGGTATGAACTGACGCTGGCCCCGGATGGGGCGCTGGAGTCGGCAGCGCACGATCCGGGCACCGTCGAGCACCTGACGCTGCTGCACGGCGCAGTCGAGGTGCAGGTGGAAGGGATTACGAAGAAGCTGAAATCGGGCGCAACCGCGCGCTATCGGGCCGACCGCCAGCATGCGATCCGCAATGCCGGCAAGGCCGAGGCGAAGGCCTTGCTGGTGGTGATCCACCGGTAGCCGACGCCGGCGCCATGCAAAGACCGGCGAAACGCCGGTCCCTCGGCTTCAGCTGAGTTGCTCCAGCCGGATCCGGGTGATTTTCCCGACCACGGTCGGCAATGCCTCGATCTTCGCCATCGCGGCATTGATGTTCTTTTCCTGCGTCTGGTGCGTCAGCATGATGATGTCGGTGCGGGTTTCACCCTCGGCCGGCTCCTTCTGCATCATCGCGTCGATCGAAATGGTCGAATCGGCCAGGATGCGGGTCACGTCGGCCAGCACGCCGGGGCGATCGGCCACCTGCAGCCGCAGGTAATAGCTGGTGGTGACTTCGTCGATCGGCAGGATCGGCGTGTCGCTGATCGACTCCGGCTGGAATGCCAGGTGCGGCACCCGGTGCCCGGGCTCCGCCTTGTCCAGACGCGCAATGTCGACCAGGTCGGCGATCACGGCCGAAGCGGTCGGCTCGGAGCCGGCGCCCTTGCCGTAATACAGCGTGGGGCCGACCGCATCGCCATGCACCAGCACCGCGTTCATCGCGCCCTCTACGTTCGCGATCAGGCGCTTGGCCGGGATCAGCGTCGGATGCACGCGCAACTCGATGCCCTGCGGCGTGCGCTTGGCAATGCCAAGCAGCTTGATCCGGTAGCCGAGCTGATCCGCGTACTGGATATCGGTTGCCTCCAGCCTGGTGATGCCCTCCACATGCGCCTTGCCGAACTGGATCGGCACGCCGAACGCGATCGATGCCATCATCGTTGCCTTGTGCGCCGCATCGATGCCTTCGATGTCGAACGTGGGATCGGCTTCCGCATAGCCGAGCGCCTGGGCTTCCTTCAGCACCACGTCGAACGGCAGACCCTTGTCGCGCATCTCGGACAGGATGAAATTGGTGGTGCCGTTGATGATGCCCGCGATCCACTGGATGCGGTTCGCGGTCAGGCCTTCGCGCAATGCCTTGATGATCGGGATGCCGCCTGCAACCGCCGCCTCGAATGCGACCATCACGCCCTTCTCCTGCGCGGCCTTGAAGATTTCGGTGCCATGCGTGGCCAGCAGCGCCTTGTTGGCAGTGACCACGTGCTTGCCGTTGGCGATCGCCTTCATTACCAGTTCTTTTGCGATCCCGTAGCCACCGATCAGTTCGACCACCACGTCGATGTCCCGATTGGCGACCACCAGGTTGGCGTCGCCGACCACTTCGCATTCGCCGCCGGTCAATTCCTTCGCGCGTTCCGTGTTCAGGTCGGCCACCATCGCGATCTCGATGGTGCGTCCGGCGCGCCTCGCAATTTCCTCCTGGTTGCGCTTGAGGACATTGAAAGTGCCGGAACCGACGGTTCCGATGCCGAGCAGGCCGACTTTGATGGATTTCATGAGATTTGGGGCTTTCTGCTAAATGAACAAAATATTTCGCCTGCCCGCTTGCGACAGGCAGGCGAAGCGTCGCGTTTCAATATTATCAAGAACCGGGATGGCAGCCGATACCTGCGATGTCCGGCGTGCCGCGCTCAGCTGCCATGCCGCCGGCGGTAACCATCGAGGAAGCGCGCGATGCGGCCGATGGCTTGCGTCAGGTCTTCCGGATTGGGCAGGAAAACCACGCGGAAGTGGTCCGGCGCAATCCAGTTGAAACCGGTGCCCTGCACGATCAGCACCTTTTCCTCGGCCAGCAGTTCGTATGCGAAACGCTGGTCGTCCTCGATCGGGTACAACTTCGGGTCAAGCTTCGGGAACATGTACAGCGCCGCTTTGGGTTTCACGCATGAAACCCCGGGAATCTCGGTCAGCAGGCTGTGGGCGAGGTCGCGCTGCTTGAGCAGGCGTCCGCCGGGGCCGACCAGATCCTTGATGCTTTGGTAGCCGCCGAGCGCGGTCTGGATCGCGTATTGTCCGGGCGCGTTCGCGCACAGCCGCATCGAAGCCAGCATGTTCAGGCCTTCGATGTAATCCTTCGCATGTTTCTTCTCGCCCGACACCACCATCCATCCGGCACGGTAGCCGCAGGAACGATAGTTTTTCGACAAGCCGTTGAGCGTCAGGAACAGCACGTCATCCGCCAGCGAGGCGATCGACGTGTGCGTAGCGCCGTCATACAGCGTCTTGTCGTAGATTTCATCGGCGAACACGATCAGCTGGTGCTGGCGCGCCAGCTCGACGATCTGCTCCAGCAGTTCGACCGGGTACAGCGCGCCGGTCGGGTTGTTGGGATTGATGACCACGATAGCCTTGGTGTTCGTGGTGATCTTGCGCCGGATGTCGTCGATATCCGGGAACCAGTCGGCCTGCTCGTCGCAGGTGTAGTGCACCGGGGTGCCGCCGGACAGGCTGACCGCGGCCGTCCACAACGGATAGTCGGGCGCCGGCACCAGCACCTCGTCGCCGCTGTTGAGCAGCGCGTTCATGCCCATCACGATCAACTCGGAGGCGCCGTTGCCGATGTAGATATCGTCGATGGTCACGCCGCCGATGTTCTTTTCCTGCGTGTAATGCATGATCGCCTTGCGTGGCGCGAACATGCCCTTGGAATCGGTATAGCCTGACGCATTCGACATGTTGAGTATCATGTCGTGGACGATCTCTTCCGGCGCATCGAAGCCGAACACGGCGAGATTGCCGATATTCAGCTTGATGATCTTGTGGCCGTCCTCTTCCATCTGCTTGGCTTTTTCGAGAACGGGGCCGCGGATGTCATAGCAGACATCGTCGAGCTTTCTGGATTTCTGAATCGGTCGCACGTCGGCAATCCCTTGGAGTCAATACAGGAATGGCGGTGCAATGCTGCACCGCCAAAAATGTCCATTTTGCCGAATGCAACCTGTTTTATCAATGCGTAAGCGGCCATTCGGAAAGGAAAACGCTACAATGCGCCATCTTTTCCTTCCCGGGGCCGGAAATTCACCTTCAGCCATGGGTTTACAAGATCATGAAGCTTCATTCCACCCCTACCCAGCATTATCAAACCGTCACCGGATACGACGACAACGGCGTCGAAATCAACGCGGTCCGCTTCGAATACAGCCTGGTGGTGATGCCGGAAGTCGCGCCCGCCGCCTGGCCGGTTGATTCCTTCGGCAGCCTGGACGAGGAAGACTTCAACCAGATCGAGGCTTCGTCGCCGGACGTCGTGATTCTCGGCACCGGCGACCGCCAGCGCTTCATCCATCCCCGCCTGATCGCCGCCCTCACCGACCGCCGCATCGGCGTCGAATGCATGGATAACCAGGCCGCCTGCCGCACCTACAACATCCTGATGGCGGAAGGCCGCAAGGTTGCGCTGGCATTGATCTTCGAGAAATCGCCCCAGCCACAATGACCGAACTGCACAAATCGAAACCCTTCGTCTGGGCCCTGTTTCTCGTCTTTTGCATACTCTGGTTCTACGCGCTCGACGTCCGCACGCTGGTGCCGACCGACGAGGGCCGTTACGCGGAAATGGCGCGCGAAATGCTGGCCACCGGCGACTGGGTGACCTTGCGCCTGAACGGCATCAAGTATTTCGAAAAGCCGCCGCTGCAGACCTGGATGAATGCGCTCACGTTCGCAGCGTTCGGCCTGGGCGACTGGCAGGCACGGCTGTGGACCGGCCTGACCGGCCTGTTCGGCATCCTGATGACCGGTTATACCGGGCTGCGCCTGTATGGCGCGCGGGTCGGCTTCAACACCGCGGTAGTCCTCGCGTCCAGCTTCATGTGGGCCGCGCTGGGCCATGTGAATACCCTGGACATGGGCTTGTCCGGGATGATGACGCTGGCACTGTGCGCGCTGCTGCTGGCGCAACGGGACGGCGCCAGCGCACGCGAGCAGCGCAACTGGATGCTCGCCTGCTGGGCCGGCATGGCGCTGGCGGTGCTGTCGAAGGGATTGATCGGCGTTGTGCTGCCGGGCGCGGTACTGGTCTTGTATACCGTATTCTCGCGCGACTGGGCAATCTGGAAACGCCTGCACCTGGTCGCCGGCCTGCTGCTGTTCTTCGCGATTTCCGCCCCCTGGTTCATCCTGATCTCGCTGAAAAACCCGGAATTCCCCTACTTTTTCTTCGTCCACGAACATTTCCAGCGCTTCACCACCAAAGTCCATCATCGCTACGGTCCCTGGTATTACTTCATTCCGATCCTGGCAATCGGCCTCGTGCCGTGGTTGCCGCTGTTGCCGCAAAGCCTCTGGAACGCACGCCGCAAGGCAGGCAGCCGATTCCAGCCGCAGCTCATGCTGGCGGTCTGGGCGATATTCATCTTTGTCTTTTTCAGCATCTCGGATTCCAAGCTGCCGTCCTACATCCTGCCGATCGCGCCGGCACTGGCGCTGCTGATCGCGCTGCAGCTCGAACGCGCATCGGCCCTCGCGATCGCGCTGTGCGGTGCGCTGCTGGCGATTGCGGGAGCGGCCGGACTGGCATTCGCGCACCGGATACCGGCACTGGCGCGCGGCGCATTCGAAACGCCGCTGTACCAGGCCTATGTGCCATGGGCACTGGCCGCCGGCGTGGCGGCACTGGCGGGCGGCCTGCTGACGGTCGCGCTGGCGCGCCGCCGGCGCGAAGCGGCGGTGCTGCTGCTGGCAATCGCCGGCTACCTGGGAGGCCAGATCCTGATGGTCGGACACGAACCGCTTGGCCGCTACAAGGCCGGGCTCGACCTGGTGCCGGCAATCCAGGCCGAGCTGGGTCCGGACACGCCGATCTACGCGGTCGATACCTATGAGCAGGCGCTCCCGTTCTACCTGCGCCACGAACTGATCCTGGTCGAAGGAGCGGATGAAATGGCATTCGGCGTGCAGCAGGAGCCGCAGTTGTGGCTGCCGACGCGCGCCGCCTTCATCGACAAATGGAATGCGGACCGAGCAAACGGCAAGAAAGACCTGGCCATCCTGCCGCCACAAGTCTACGCCGAGCTGCAGGAACGTAATTTGCCGATGCGCGTGGTGGTCCAGGACCCGCGCCGCGTCATCGTCGCCAACGACGCCCGGAAACAAGGAAAACAAGAGCAGCCATGAACCTGACCACCTTCGGTTTCATCCTCACCGGCGTCTGCCTGAACGCCCTGGCACAACTGCTGCTCAAGGCCGGCACCAATGCAGTCGGGGTGATCAGGCTGACACCGGAAAACTGGTTTTCCACCGGCCTGCAGCTGGCCACCCAGGTACCGATCGTCGGCGGCCTCACCTGCTACGTGGTGTCGGTAGTCGTCTGGATCATCGCGCTGTCGCGGGTAGACGTGACGATCGCCTATCCGATGCTCTCGATCGGCTACATCATCAATGCGCTCGGCGCCTGGTATTTCCTGGGCGAGGCGGTGACCCCGCAACGCCTGGTCGCGATCGGGGTGATCGTGATCGGCGTGATTTTACTGACCCGTAGCTGAAACCTGCGGTGCCCCGCGTACTCTCATTATTGTCACTGCCGATTCGGAAACCATGAGCGAACCATTCCTGCCCTTTTCCCGTCCTACCATCGACGAAGCGACGATTGCCGCCGTCGGCGAGGTGCTGCGTTCCGGCTGGATCACCAGCGGCCCCAAGGTCCAGGCATTCGAGGCCACGCTGTCCGAGTATTTCGGCGGGCGGCCGGTGCGCACCTTCAATTCCGGCACCTGCACGATGGAAATCGCACTGCGCATCGCCGGCATCGGACCCGGCGACGAGGTGATCACCACCCCGATATCCTGGGTGGCCACCGCGAACGTGATCATCGAAGTCGGCGCCACCCCGGTGTTCGCCGATATCGACCCGGTCACCCGCAACATCGACCTCGACAAGCTGGAAGCGGCGATCACACCGCGCACCCGTGCCGTGATCCCGGTTTACCTGGCCGGCCTGCCGGTCGACATGGAGCGGCTGTACGCGATCGCGAAGCGGCACAATCTGCGCGTGATAGAGGACGCGGCGCAAGCGCTCGGCTCCTCCTGGCACGGCAGGCGCATCGGCGCGTTCGGCGACTTCGTGTCTTTCAGTTTCCAGGCCAACAAGAACATCACGACTTCCGAAGGCGGCTGCCTGGTGCTCAATGATGCGGACGAAGCGAGGCTCGCCGAAAAATACCGTCTGCAGGGCGTGACGCGCAGCGGTTTCGACGGCATCGACGTGGACGTACTGGGCGGCAAGTTCAACATGACCGATATCGCGGCAACCATCGGCCTCGGCCAGTTTGCGCAGCTGGAAGCGGTCACCGCCAGGCGCCGGGCATTGGCCAAGCGCTATTTCGCGCTGTTCGGGCCGGATTTCGAGCGCGAGTCGGGCGCGCAGCTTCCGGTGGCAGATTTTGAAAATTCCAACTGGCACATGTTCCAGCTGGTGCTTCCCGAGCGTCTCACGCGGGCCGCGTTCATGGAAAAGATGATGCAAAGACATATCGGCATCGGCTACCACTATCCCCCAATCCACCTCTTTACGCTGTACCGCGAACGCGGCTTCCGTGAAGGCATGTTCCCGATCGCCGAAAGCGTCGGGCGCCGCATCGTCAGCCTGCCGATGTTTTCCGCCATGCAGGAAACCGACGTCGACCGCGCTGTCGGCGCGGTAAAATCCGTGCTTCAATCCTAAACGCCCCCCAATCAAGTCAAGCGCCGCTTTCGATGAAACCAGAAATCTCCGTCGTCATTCCCGTCTACAACGAGGAAGCCGGTCTGGCCAAGCTGTTCGCGCGCCTGTATCCGGCGCTCGACCGTCTCGGTCGCAGCTATGAAATCGTGTTCGTCAACGACGGCAGCCGCGACCGCTCCGCCGCGCTCCTGGCCGATCAGTTCCGCGAGCGGCCCGACGTCACCCGGGTGGTGCTGTTCAACGGCAATTACGGCCAGCACATGGCGATCCTTGCCGGCTTCAAGGCCGCCCGTGGCGACATCATGGTCACGCTGGATGCGGACCTGCAGAATCCACCCGAGGAAATCGGCAACCTGATTGCAAAGATGCACGAGGGCCACGACTACGTCGGTTCGATCCGGCGCGAACGCCAGGACGTCGCATGGCGTACCCATGCCTCGAAAGCGATGAACCGGCTGCGCGAGAAAATCACCCGCATCAAGATGACCGACCAGGGCAATATGCTGCGCGCCTACGGACGCAACGTGATCGACCTGATCAACCAGTGCAGCGAGGTCAACACTTTCATCCCGGCCCTTGCCTACACCTTTGCCCGCAATCCGGCCGAGATCATCGTCGAACACGAGGAACGCGCGGCCGGCGAATCCAAGTATTCGCTGTACAGCCTGATCCGCCTGAACTTCGACCTGATCACCGGCTTCTCGCTGGTGCCGCTGCAACTGTTCTCGATGCTCGGCATCGGTCTCTCGTTCGTGTCGGCCGCACTGTTCATCGTGCTGATGGTGCGGCGCTTCGTGCTGGGCGCCGAAGTCGAGGGGGTATTCACGCTGTTCGCAATCAGTTTCTTCCTGATGGGCGTGATCCTGTTCGGCATCGGCCTGGTCGGCGAATACGTCGGCCGCATCTACCTGCAGGTGCGGGGCCGCCCGCGCTATGTGGTGCAGACCGTGCTGGAGCAGCGTGACGACGGCGCTCCCACCACGGTGGCCCAGCCGATGCGCGCCGCGCTGAAAGCCTGAGCCGCGATGCGCGCCGTCGTATTTGCGTATCACAATGTGGGAGTGCGTTGCCTGAAGGTGCTGCTGGCACGCGGAGTGGAAGTCGCGCTGGTTGTCACCCATCGCGATAATCCGGCCGAAACGATCTGGTTCGAGTCGGTCGCCGAATTGTGCCGCGAGCACGATATCCCGTTCATCCTGCCCGACGATCCGAAGTCGCCGGAACTGCATGCGCAGGTGAAGACCGCGGCGCCGGACCTGATTTTCAGCTTCTACTATCGCCACATGCTGCCGGTCGAACTGCTCGGCCTGGCCCGGCACGGCGCCTACAACATGCATGGTTCGCTGCTGCCGAAGTATCGGGGCCGGGTGCCGGTCAATTGGGCGGTGCTGCACGGCGAAACCGAAACCGGCGCCACCCTGCATGAAATGGCGGCAAAGCCCGATGCCGGCGCGATCGTGGCCAGGACCGCGGTTCCCATCCTGCCCGACGATACCGCCTACGAAGTATTCGGCAAGGTAACGGTCGCGGCCGAAATCACCCTGTGGAACGCATTGCCCGACATGCTCGCGGGCCGCACGCCGCGCCTGCCCAATGAGCTTGCACAAGGCAGTTATTTCGGCGGACGCAAACCGGAAGACGGACGCATTGACTGGTCCCAGCCGGCGCAGCGCGTCTACAACCTGCACCGCGCGGTCGCACCGCCCTATCCGGGCGCGTGGACGGTGGTCGACGGCAAGACTTTCATCATCCGCAAGGCCCGCATTGCCCGCCAAACCGGATGCGATTTGCCGCCAGGCTTGGCGGTAGTGGATAATTGCATGTTTGGCGTGTGCGGCGACGGCCGTGCACTGCAAATCCTCGAACTGACGGTGGACGGCCAGCCCGTATCGCCGCCGCAACTACAACAAATCCTGTCGTCCCGCGCCTGAGCGCAGAGCCCTCCTGGAAAGCTATCCATCATGAAAAAAGTCCTTATCCTCGGCGTCAACGGTTTCATCGGCCACCATCTGTCGAAGCGCATCCTGGAAACCACCGACTGGCACGTGTACGGCATGGACATGATGACCGACCGCATCACCGACCTGCTGGAAAACGACGCCTACAAGAGCCGCATGCATTTTTTCGAGGGCGACATCACGATCAACAAGGAGTGGGTCGAGTATCACGTGAAGAAATGCGACGTGATCCTGCCGCTGGTCGCGATCGCGACGCCGTCCACCTACGTCAAGCAGCCGCTGCGCGTATTCGAGCTCGATTTCGAAGCGAACCTGCCGATCGTGCGCTCCGCCGCCAAGTACAAGAAGCACCTGGTGTTCCCGTCCACTTCCGAAGTCTACGGCATGTGCCACGACGAGGAATTCGATCCCGAGAATTCCGAACTGATCTGCGGCCCGATCAACAAACCGCGCTGGATCTATTCGTGCGCGAAGCAGTTGATGGATCGCGTGATCTGGGGCTACGGCATGGAAGACGGTCTGAACTTCACGCTGTTCCGTCCGTTCAACTGGATCGGCGCCGGGCTCGATTCGATCCATACGCCGAAGGAAGGCAGCTCGCGCGTCGTCACCCAGTTCTTCGGCCACATCGTGCGCGGCGAAAACATCTCGCTGGTCGACGGCGGCCACCAGAAGCGCGCATTCACCTATATCGACGACGGCATCGACGCGCTGATGCGCATCATCGCCAATGAAGGCGGCATCGCCAGCGGCAAGATCTACAACATCGGCAATCCGACCAACAACTACTCGATCCGCGACCTGGCGGGCATGATGCTGAAGCTGGCCGCCGAATACCCGGAGTATGCGGACTCGGCGAAGAAGGTGCGGCTGGTCGAAACCACTTCCGCATCCTATTACGGCAAGGGCTACCAGGACGTGCAGAACCGGGTGCCGAAGATCGCCAACACCTGCGAAGAATTGAACTGGAAACCCACCACCTCGATGCAGGACACGCTGCGCAACATCTTCGACGCCTATCGCAGCCAGGTGGCCGAGGCGCGCGCGCTGATGGATTGATGTGTGGACTGATGCCGGTCCTCACCCTCAAGATCGACGTCGATACCTGGCGCGGCACGCGCGAAGGCGTGCCCAACCTGGTGCGCATGCTGCGGCAGCGCGGCGCCGGCGCAACCTTCCTGTTTTCGCTTGGCCCCGACCATACCGGCCGGGCGCTGCGGCGTGTGTTCCGCCCCGGCTTGCTGAAGAAAGTTTCGCGCACTTCGGTAGTCGAGCACTACGGCCTGAAGACGCTGATGTACGGCGTGCTGCTTCCAGGCCCCGATATCGGCAAGGACTGCGCCGCTGAAATGCGGTCGGTGCGCGACGCCGGCTTCGAATGCGGCATCCATACATGGGACCATGTGCTGTGGCAAGACAATGTGCGCAAGCGCGATGCGAAATGGACTGGCCGCCAAATGCAACTGGCGGCCAGCAGCTTCACTGAAGTATTCGGTGAAGCACCCCGTACGCATGGCGCCGCGGGCTGGCAAATGAATGAACATGCGTTTGCGCTACTCGACCGCATGGGCCTCGCCTATGCGTCGGACGGCCGTGCCGCGCTGACCGAGCAGGGCCGCCTGGCATCGGCCGATGCCGGTCCGTATCGCCTTGCAATCGGCGGCAAGACATTATCATGCGTGCAACTTCCCACCACCCTGCCGACGCTGGACGAACTTCTGGGACGCACCATAAACGGCACTACCGTCACCGCAGCAAATGCCGCCGCTTTCCTTCTCGACTTGACGCGGCAGGCACGCGACCATGTGTTCACGCTGCATGCGGAGCTTGAAGGGCAAAAACTCGCCCCCATCTTCGAACAGCTATTGGACGGCTGGCAGGCACAAGGTTATCGCCTTGCATCGATGGGCGAATACTACGGCAAGCTGAAAGACTTGCCGCTGCCGACCCATCCGCTCGACTGGGGCGAACTGCCCGGACGCTCGGGACAAGTCGTGATGCAAGCCGCCTAGTCGGTTGCCTCGCCTGCCTGCTCGAACCCGACCAACAAGAATGGAGAACATCGTGGCCGACAGCCCATCCATCGTCAACATGACCGTACCCGATTTTTCCGCGCCGATGACTGGCGACCAGGAATTCCGCCTGGCCGACTACCGCGGCAAGAAGCTGGTGCTTTATTTTTATCCGAAAGACAACACCCCCGGCTGCACCACCGAAAGCATGCATTTCCGCGACCTGCACCAGCAGTTCCGGGAAGCGGGCGCCCTGGTCTTCGGCATCAGCCGTGACAGCCTGCGTTCCCACGAAGGCTTCAAGACCAAGCTCGCACTGCCGTTCGAATTGATCTCCGATCCCGAGGAAACGCTGTGTTCGATGTTCAACGTGATGAAGATGAAGAGCATGTACGGCAAGCAGGTTCGCGGCATCGAACGCAGCACGTTTGTGATTGACGCAGCGGGCAAAATGGTGAAAGAATGGCGTGGAGTAAAAGTGCCTGGGCACGTGGATGACGTGCTGAAGTTTGTGAAGGCCCTTGCGTAATACGCTGAACCCTTTGAATTCAATAAATTTTTTCTCTGTAAGGCCGTTTGAGGAAGAGGCAGCAAGCCTCCCCCCAAACGGCCTTTTTACTTTCTGCAACGCTTTCCCTCCACCTCATCCACTTCTCGCAGTACGTCGCTGGCGACGCAAAGAGTAGTCAATTTCACACTTTTCGATTGAGGTTCTGATGCCACTGCCCAAACTACCGAGCAAACCTGCAACATTGCTGTCCCCGCAAGACTACCCGAAGGCAGAAAAAGGCAAACCGGCAAAACCCGTGATGACCCTGGTGGAATCGGCGCCGGCGACCGATACGGCGCCCAAGGCGCGGGCGCGGACCAGCGATAAACCCTCAAGCACCAGGAATCGGGCCAGCAAGACCCGCGCCGGCGAAGAGCTGATCAAATCGAGTACCAGCCGGGTCGCCGACAAGCTCGGCGTGACCAAGCTGTTCGTGCTCGACACCAATGTCCTGATGCATGACCCGACCTCGCTGTTCCGTTTCGAGGAACACGACGTCTACCTGCCGATGATGACGCTGGAAGAGCTCGACAACCACAAGAAAGGCATGTCGGAAGTCGCGCGCAATGCGCGCCAGGTATCGCGCACCCTCGATGCACTGGTCGCCGGTGTCGAGGAAGGGGCGATCGAGGAAGGGATTCCGCTGACCAAGCTCGGCAACAAGGATGCGAAAGGCCGCCTGTTCTTCCAGACCACGCTGCAAAACGGTTCGCTGCCGGAGGGACTGCCGATCGGCAAGGCCGACAACCAGATCCTGGGCGTGGTGCGCGCCCTCGAAGAGCAGAATCCGGGCCGCCCTATCGTGCTGGTGTCGAAGGACATCAACATGCGCATCAAGGCGCGGGCGATGGGACTGCCGGCCGAAGAGTACTTCAACGACCATGTGCTGGAAGACACGGACCTGCTGTATTCCGGCATCCTGCAGTTGCCGAACGACTTCTGGAACCGCCATGCGAAGGGAATGGAATCCTGGCAGGAAAACCGGCATGGCACCGGCTACACCTTCTATCGCGTGACCGGGCCGGCGGTCGCGTCGTTCCTGGTCAACCAGTTCGTGTTCCTGGAACCGAACAACGGCGAAGCGCCGTTCTACGGTCAGGTAAAGCAGATCAACGGCAAGACCGCGGTGCTGCAGACGCTGCGCGACTACACACACGGCAAGAACAGCGTATGGGGCGTGACCGCGCGCAACCGAGAACAGAACTTCGCCCTGAACCTGCTGATGAATCCCGAATGCGACTTCGTCACGCTGCTGGGCCAGGCCGGCACCGGCAAGACGCTGCTGGCACTGGCCGCCGGCCTCGCACAGGTGCTGGAAACCAAGCTCTACAATGAAATCATCGTCACCCGCGTGACGGTGCCGGTCGGCGAGGATATCGGCTTCCTGCCGGGCACGGAGGAAGAGAAGATGTCGCCCTGGATGGGCGCGTTCGACGACAATCTCGAAGTGCTGAACAAGACCGACTCCGATGCCGGCGAATGGGGCCGTGCCGCCACCCAGGACCTGATCCGCTCGCGGATCAAGATCAAGTCGCTCAATTTCATGCGCGGCCGCACCTTCGTCAACAAGTACCTGATCATTGACGAGGCACAGAACCTGACGCCGAAGCAGATGAAGACGCTGGTCACGCGCGCCGGCCCCGGCACCAAGATCGTCTGCCTCGGCAACATCGCGCAGATCGACACGCCCTACCTGACCGAAGGATCGAGCGGCCTGACCTACGTGGTGGACCGTTTCAAAGGCTGGTCGCACAGCGGTCACGTGACGCTGGCGCGCGGCGAACGCTCGCGGTTGGCGGATCATGCGACCGAAGTGCTGTAGAGCACTCCGCCGTCGAAATGAAAAAACGCCCCGGCATGCCGGGGCGTTTTTCATGGCATCATGCACTTTCCAGCCGGCCGTTCACAGAATCAGCGTGCCTATCCACCACGCGATTGCCGCAACGAACGCCGACGCCGGTATCGTCAGTATCCATGCCCAGACGATATTGCTGGCGACGCCCCAACGCACCGCCGACATCTTGCGTGCCGAACCGACACCCACGATCGCACCGGTAATGGTGTGGGTAGTCGACACCGGAACGCCGATTGCGGACGCCATGAACAGCGTGATCGCGCCGCCGGTCTCGGCGCAGAAGCCGCCTACCGGCTTGAGCTTGGTGATTTTCTGCCCCATCGTCTGAACGATGCGCCAGCCGCCGAACAGCGTACCGAGACCGATCGCGCTGTAGCAGCAGATGATGACCCACCACGGCAACGGAGCGCCGCTGTCGGTGTAGCCGGAGGCGATCAGCAGCATCCAGATGATGCCCATCGTTTTCTGCGCATCGTTGCCGCCATGCCCGAGGCTGTACATGGAGGCGGACAGCAATTGCAGGCGCCGGAACCACTTGTCGACCCGTCTTGGCGTCGAGTTCACGAACAGCCATGACACCACGATCATCATGATGGAACCGAACACGAACCCGAGCAGCGGCGACAGTACGATGAACAGGATGGTCTTGTAGAGTCCGCCGGCGATCAGCGAATCGGTGCCGCCCTTTGCCACCGCGGCTCCCACCAGGCCGCCGATCAGCGCATGCGAGGATGACGAGGGAATGCCGTAGTACCAGGTCAGCAGATTCCAGAAGATCGCCCCGACCAGTGCGCCGAACACCACATAATGATCGACCACGTCGGGCTCGATGGTCCCCTTGCCCACGGTTGCCGCGACCTTGAGGTGGAAGAAGAAGATCGCGACTACGTTGAACACCGCCGCCATCGCGACTGCGGTCTGCGGCTTGAGCACGCCGGTGGACACGACAGTGGCGATCGCATTCGCGGCGTCATGGAAGCCGTTCATGAAATCGAACAGCAACGCCAGGGCGATCAGGAAGGCGAGAACATAGATGCTGATTTCCAGGTTGTGCATGTGCTTGTTATTGTGATTGATCCGGGTTGATGCGCGTCAGTCGGCGTCAGGCATTTTCGAGAATGATGCCCTCGATGATATTGGCCACGTCCTCGCAGCGATCGGTCACCGTTTCCAGGATTTCGTAGATCGCCTTCAGCTTGATCAGCGTGCGCACGTCGGGTTCGTCGCGGAACAGCTTGGACATTGCCGCGCGCATCACGTGGTCGGCGTCGGACTCGACCCGATCGATTTCCTCGCACACCGCCAGGATCTGCGGCGAGTTGTCCATGTTGTGCAGCAATCCGACCGCGGTCTTCATCTTCTCGGTGCAAGTCAGGCACAGCTCCGCCAGCCGCTTCGCCTCGGGCGTGGTGGCCTTGAGGTCATACAGGGAAATGCTCTGGGCGCCGTCTTCCAGCAGATCCAGGATATCGTCCATCCGAGTGATCAGCTGATGGATGTCGTCGCGGTCGATCGGCGTGATGAAGGTCTTGTGCAATAGTTCCAGGGTACTGTGGGTGATCTTGTCGGCCTGCTTTTCAACGCCTTCGATTGCATGCACGCGGGTTTCGAGATCATCGAAATTGGTCATTAGCGCGACCATTTCCTTCGCCCCTTTCACGCACAGCTCCGCGTGCTGATTGAATAACTCAAAGAACTTGCCCTCGCTGGGCATCAATCGTCCAAACATATCGAACTCTCGCTGAAAGAAGAAATCGGATTCCACGCGGCACGGCCAGACCGTGCTGCGCCGCTATTCGCCGCCGAAGATCGCCTGGCCGCCGGTGTAATTGTCAAATTTCGTGTACTCGCCGAGGAAGGTCAGGCGTACCGTGCCGATCGGACCGTTACGCTGTTTGCCGATGATGATTTCCGCAGTGCCCTTGTCCGGCGAATCGGGGTTGTAGACCTGGTCGCGATAAATGAACAGGATCACGTCCGCATCCTGTTCGATTGCACCCGATTCGCGCAGGTCGGACATCACCGGGCGTTTGTTGGGGCGCTGTTCCAGCGAGCGGTTCAGCTGCGACAGCGCGATCACCGGGCAATTCAGTTCCTTGGCCAGACCTTTCAGGTTACGCGAGATTTCCGAAATCTCGGTCGCGCGGTTCTCGCCGGCCGAATTGGCCGACATCAACTGCAGGTAATCGATGATGATCAGGCCCAGCTTGCCGCACTGGCGCGACAGCCGGCGCGCGCGTGCCCGCAGTTCGATCGAGCTCAGCGCCGGCGTCTCGTCGATATAGAGTTGCGCCTCGTTCATTTTCTGGATCGCGTGGGTCAGGCGCGGCCAGTCCTCGTCGGCCAGTTTGCCCACCCGCAACCGGCTCTGGTCCAGCCGGCCGACCGAACCCAGCATACGCATCGCCAGCTGGGCGCCGCCCATTTCCATCGAAAACACCGCGACCGGCAAGCCGCTGTCGATCGCGACGTTTTCGCCGATGTTCAGGGAAAATGCGGTCTTGCCCATCGACGGACGGCCGGCAACGATGATCAGGTCGCCCGGCTGCAGGCCGGAAGTCATCTTGTCGAGATCGATGAAGCCGGTCGGCACCCCGGTGATGTCGTTCTGGTTATCGCGGTTGTACAGCTCGTCGATGCGCTCCACCACTTGCGTCAGCAAGGGCTGGATCGCCTGGAAACCCTGCGCCCCGCGCGCGCCTTCTTCCGCGATCGCGAAGATCTTGGACTCGGCCTCGTCCAGCAATTGCTTGACTTCCTTGCCCTGCGGGTTGAGCGCCTGCCCGGCGATCTCGTCGGATACGGTGATCAGCTTGCGCAGCACCCCGCGGTCGCGCACGATCTCCGCATAGCGCCGGATGTTCGCCGCTGAGGGCGTGTTCTGTGCCAGCGCATTCAGGTAAGCCAGTCCGCCCACTTCGTCGGCCTTGCCGCTGCTGCCGAGCGCCTCGAACACCGTGATCACATCCGCCGGCTTGGTGTTGTTGATCAGCTTGACGATGTGCTGAAAGATGATCCGGTGGTCATAGCGGTAGAAATCGTCCTCATGGACGAAATCCGCAATCCGGTCCCACGCCGCGTTATCCAGCAGCAGCCCACCCAACACGGATTGCTCGGCTTCTATCGAATGTGGCGGGACGCGGAGGGAATCCAGTTGCGGATCGGAGCGGGTATTCATGGCGCGCATTATAACCGGTCCCCCACAGCCACCGCGGCAGCCCACCCCGATAATTTCGGAGTCTCTGCCCAGTATTTGCAACATCCCAACCCACTGCCTCAGCATTAACTGCCTTGACATTGACTGCCTAGGCAACTATATTATGCGCTACGTCAACATCTGCAAAACCGTGCTGCCATGTCCTGTCCCTACGATCTTCAAAACTACACGCCCGAAGAAAGTATCGGTTACTTGCTGAAACGTGTTGGCAATCAGCTAACGATCAGCGTGGATCGCGGACTTGCGCCGTTCGACATGACGCATGCACAGCTCGGCATTTTCCTCAAGCTCCTGCATGGCCAGGCAAACACCGCCGCCGATCTCGCGCGCGAGCTGATGACGGACACCGGCGCGATGACCCGCATGCTCGACCGGCTGGAAGAAAAGGGTTTCGTGCAACGCACCCGCAGTTGCACCGACCGCCGGGTAGTCGAAGTAGCGCTGACCGACAAGGGCGACCAGCTTGCGGACCAGATGACGCAAGTCGTGATCGATACCTTGAATCACCACCTGAGAGGCTTTTCTCCGTCCGAAGTCGATCAGTTCAAGGGTTTCCTGCGCCGCATGCTTGACAACGCGTGATCCCACTCATTCCATCACTGATAAAAAAACCATGAATCCAGTTTTCCGTCATTCGTCGGCCCACGCTCTGCGGCGGCTGCTCTACCTGTGTGCGCTGGGAGCAGCTCCCCTGCTGTCCGGCTGCGCCAGCTTCCAAGGCATTGCCCCGCACAACCAGCAGATCGAAGCACTCCAGATGCCGGCCGGCGGCGCCGTAGGCAATGCCCAGGATGCCTGGCCGCAGGCCGCCTGGTGGCAGGCATACGGCGACCCGCAGCTGGACAAGCTGATGCAGCGCGCGCTGTCGGACAGCCCCACACTGGCGGCAGCTCAGGCAAGGCTCGAGCGCGCGCAGGCGGCGGCCGGACTGGCAAGCGCTTCGGGGCGTCCGCGCCTGAACGCCGGCGTCGACCTGAGCTATGGGCGTCAGTCGGAAAATTACCTGGTGCCCAAGCCGCCGCTCGGAATCGGCGGCGAGTACGTGGGCCAGGGCCAGGCCACGCTCAACTTCGGCTACGACCTCGACCTGTGGGGGAAGAATGCCGCGCTGATCCGCGCCGCGGACGCACAGGAAAAGGCGGCACGCTTCGATCAGGCCGCCGCCCGCCTGGCGCTAACCACTTCGCTTGCCCGCGCCTACTTGCAACTGGCCGCGCAGTACGACCTGCAGGACGTGATCGCCGCCACCCAGACGCAGCGTGAACAGATCCACAAGCTGATCGAACAGCGAGTGGCCAACGGGCTCGACACCAAGGTGGAAGTCAAGCAGGCGGAAAGCAACCAGGCCGCATTGCAGGCCGAGCGCGAACAACTGGCGACCGCCATCAAGGTCACGCAACTTCAGCTGGCCGCGCTGGCCGGCGAGATGCCGGCGGCGGCCAGCGCCATCGGACGTCCACGGCTTGCCCCGGTACCGTTCAGCATCCCGCACGCGTTGCCGCTCGACCTGCTGGCGCGGCGCCCCGAGCTTGCCGCCCAGCGCGCCCGGATCGAAGCCGCCACCGGCGAAGCGGCCGCCGCCAAGGCCGAGTTCTATCCGAACATCAATCTGACGGCCTTGATCGGCTTCCAGGCGATCGGCCTCGGCAACCTGCTCGAAAGCGGCAGCCAGATGAGCAGCTTCGGCCCGGCAATCCATCTGCCGATCTTCGACGGCGGCCGGTTGCGCGCGAACTACGCGATGAAGACCGCCGACATGGACGCCGCGATTGCCCAGTACAACCAGTCGGTGCTGAGTGCAGCGCAAGACGTTGCCGAACAATTGACGCGTGCCGCCGACCTGGCGCGCGAAGAACGCGCGACCCAGGCCGCACTGGATTCGGCCGAGGAAGCATACCGGCTGGCCACGCTGCGTTATCGCGGCGGCCTGTCGCCCTATCTCACGGTGCTGACCGTCGAGACCCAGGTACTGGCACAGCGGCGCGCACTGGCCGACATCCACGCCCGCCGCGACCAGTTGCACGTCGCGCTGGTACGTGCGCTCGGCGGCGGCTTCGAAGATAGCCCGGCGCTGGCCGCCGCCACCGCCCGTCATTGAACACCGGAACACCCCCGATTCCCGAACATATCCGTACGCAGGAGAAAACATGAGTGCAGCAAACAATACCGCCCCGGCCCAAGGCCAGGCATCCCCGAAACGCAAGAAGATCCTGCTTACGCTCGGCAGCATCTTCGTGCTTGCCGCCGTCGGCTACGGCGCCTACTGGGCCCTCGTCGCCCGCTATGCGGAAGACACCGACAATGCCTATGTGCAGGGCAACGTGGTGCAGGTGACGCCGCAGGTCGGCGGCACGGTCAGCCGCATCTACGTCCAGGACACCGACCACGTGAAGGCAGGCCAGCCGCTGGTCAGTCTCGACACCGCCGATACCCAGGTAGCGCTGGATCAGGCCGAAGCGCAACTGGCGCAGACGGTGCGCGAGGTGCGCACCCTGTACGCGTCCCAGGCGCAGGCGAGCGCCAACCTGGCCTTGCGCAAGGCGGAACTGATGCGTGCCAAGGATGACCTGGCGCGCCGCAAGTCGCTGGCCGGATCCGGCGCGGTGTCGGCCGAAGAAATCCGCCACGCGGAAAGCGCGGTATCCGCCGCCCAGGCGGCCTACGAAGCAGCGAAGCAGCAGCTGGCGTCCGGCCGTGCGCTGACCGAAGGGACCAGCGTCGCGAACCATCCGAACGTGCAGCGTGCCGCAGCCAAGGTCGAGGAAGCGATGCTGGCGCGCTCCCGGGCGACGCTGTACGCGCCGGTCAGCGGCGAGATCGCCAAGCGCAATGTGCAACTGGGACAGCGCATTGCTCCCGGTACGCCGCTGATGGCGATCGTGCCGCTGCAGCAATTGTGGGTCGATGCCAACTTCAAGGAATCGCAGTTGCGCGAGATGCGCGTCGGCCAGCCGGTGACGATGACAGCCGACCTATACGGGGATGACGTCGAGTACCACGGCAAGGTGGTGGGCCTGTCCGCCGGCACCGGTTCGGCGTTCGCGCTGCTGCCGGCCCAGAACGCGACCGGCAACTGGATCAAGGTGGTACAGCGGGTGCCGGTTCGCATTTCGCTCGATCCGAAGGAACTGGCTGCGCATCCGCTGCGTATCGGCCTGTCGATGCGTGCCGCGGTTGACCTGCATGACCAGCATGGCGCTCCGGTCGGCGCCGTCACCGGTCCGGCGCTTAACCAAGTCGCTTATACCAATGACGGCGATCCGCTCGATGCGAAGGCAAAGGCGCGTATCAACTCGATCATCGCCGCGAACCTGAAATAAGGACATCCGATGTCATCGGTAGCCGCCAACACCAGTTCCCGCCCTGCTCCGCCCCCGGCACCCGCCGCACCGGCGCCGTTGCAAGGCCCGGCACTGCTGCTGCTGACCATTGCAGCGGCGCTGTCGACCTTCATGGAGATCCTGGACATCACGATCGCCAACGTTTCGATCCCGACCATTGCCGGTGCGCTCGGCGTCTCCACCAGCCAGGGCACCTGGATCATCAGTGCCTATTCGGTGGCCGCCGCAATCGCGGTGCCGCTGACCGGCTGGATGGCCCGCCGGGTCGGCGAAGTCAAGCTGTTCACGCTGTCGGTGCTGGCTTTCACCTGCATGTCGACGCTGGCCGCGTTTTCGGTCAACCTGCCGATGCTGGTCTGCTTCCGCTTGATGCAGGGGCTGGTATCGGGGCCGATGGTGCCGCTGTCGCAGACGCTGATGGTGCGTAATTTCCCGCCCGAGAAACGCGGCGCGGCGATGGGCATGTGGGCGATGACGGTGATCCTGGCGCCGATCGCCGGCCCGCTGCTGGGCGGCTATATCAGCGACAACTTCCACTGGTCGTGGATCTTCCTGATCAACATCCCGATCGGCCTGTTCGGTGCCGTCACCGTGTGGGTATTGATGCGCCACCGCGAAGCGCCGACCGTGAAACAGCCGCTCGACCTGGTCGGCCTGGTGTTGATGGTGATCGGCATCGGCAGCCTGCAATTGATGCTGGAAACCGGCAAGGACCATGACTGGTTTGCATCGGCATACATCACGTCGCTGGGCGTGATCTCGCTGGTGTCGCTCAGCTTCTTCATTGCCTGGGTGCTGACGTCCGACCATCCGATCGTCGAGCTGCAGCTGTTCCGCGACATCAATTTCCGCTACGGCGTGATCCTGCTTTCGGTCGGCTTCATGACCTATTTCGGTTCGGTGGTCGTATTCCCGTTATGGCTGCAACTGGTGATGGGATACACGGCCGCACAGGCCGGCATGGCGATGGCGCCGATCGGCATTTTCACGCTGATCCTGTCGCCGATCCTGGGACGCAACATCGCGCGCCTGAATCTGCGCGCATTGTCGACGTTCGCGTTCATCGTGATGGGCGGCGTATCGCTGTGGAACACCAGGATGTCGCTGGATGTCGGGTTCTGGGATATCGTCGACCCGCGCCTGGTACAGGGAATCGGCATGGCCTGCTTCTTCCTGCCGGTGCAATCGCTGATGCTTTCCAACATCACGCCGGACCATATGGCCGCAGCCACCGGATTGTCGAATTTCCTGCGCACGCTGGGCGCTGCGATAGGAACCGCGATCAGCGTCACTGCCTGGGAGCACATGGCAAACACGCATCATGCAAGGCTCGCCGAGAACGTATCCAGTTACTCGGCGCTCAGTGATCAATACCTGGACGGGCTGCGGCACACCGGAATGACGCTGGAACAGGCTTACATGGTGATCGAGCGCATGATCGGTGCGCAGAGCTACATGCTGGCGACCAACCAGTTCTTCCTGTACTCCTCGGTTGCGTTCTTCGCGCTGACCGGGCTGGTGTGGTTCACTCGGCCCAAGCCGATCACAGGCGTCGCGGCCGGGCACTGACGTTTGCGCCGGGCGCACCGGCGGCAACGATAAAAGCAAAACCTCCGAGGCGGATATCCGGCTCGGGGGTTTTCTTCGCGGCGCTGCGCCTACAGTTTCCAGCTTCCGGACAACACCTTCTCCAGCCAGAAGGTGCCGATTATCGTTTTCACGTCGGTGATCTTGCCTTCGCGGATCCAGGTCAGCATGTCGGGAAGCCGCGCAGTGAAGGTTTCCAGGAATTCTCCTTCGTCCAGCTTGCTGCTGCCGGCGGTAAGCCCTCGCGCCAGGTAAATGTCGAGATGTTCATCCGAATACGCAATGGCGTTGTGGATGGTGCAGACGAATTTCCACTCGGCCGCGGTATAGCCGGTTTCCTCTTCCAGTTCGCGCTTGGCGCAAGCCAGCGGATCCTCGCCGGGATCGATTTTCCCGGCCGGAAATTCGATGAACACCTGCCTGTTCGGATAGCGGAACTGTCGCTCCAGCAGAATCGAACCATCGTCCAGCAGCGCCAGCACCACGACTGCGCCCGGATGGCGGATATATTCGCGTTTCGATTGCTTGCCGTCCGGCAGACGGATGGTGTCGCACTGGATTTTCAGGAAGTGGCCTTCATAGACCATTTCACTGTCCAGCTGCACTTCGTTCAGATGCGAATCCATTGAGCACTACTCCGGAAAAGACGAAAGCATCAGGCTAACGGCACGCGCGCCGAATGCCTTGCAGCATCTCAAGCATGGCGCTTGCGGAGGTAACGAAACACGAAGCCGGGATAGGCGAGCACCAGGAACATGCAGCCGGTCACTGCATAAAATTCCCAGTGTTGCGGGAAGCTGTTGCCGATACGGCTTTCCAGGAAGCGGCCGACTCCGAGCACCACGAAATACAGCAACAGCAATTCGATCAGCCGCAGCCACAGCGGCTTCGCCCGGCCCGTTAGCGGTATAAACCCGAACACGCGCTCGCTCACAAACGGCAGGTTGGCGGCAATGGCCGCCAACAGGATGACGAACCAGCTCGACAAGGAAACGTCCATGTTGAGCCGGGGGCTTCAGGTAGCGAGCGTCTTGACGATGGCGGTTGCGCACACCGCCATCAGCGGTCCCGGCAGGATGCCGAGTGCGAGGATTGCGAGGCCGTTCAGACTCAGGGTGACCCGCATGCCGCTGTTCGCCGCGATCGGGGCGGTATCGACCGGTTCGTCGAAGTACATCGCCTTCACCACGCGCAGGTAGTAGAACGCGCCGATCAGCGACAGCAGCACCGCCACTACCGCCAGCCAGACCTGGCCGGTGCCCAGCACCGCCTGCAGCACCGCCAGCTTGGCGTAGAAGCCGACGGTCGGCGGAATGCCGGTCAGCGAGAACATCAGGATCAGCATCACGAACGCGAACCACGGGCTGCGCTGGTTCAGTCCCTTGAAGTCTTCGATGTTCTCCGCCTCGAAACCGGCGCGCGCGAGCAGCATGATCGCGCCGAAGGTGCCCAGCGTGGTGATCACATAGGTGATCGCGTAGAACATCGCTGAACTGTAGGCGTTCGCAGCGCCCCCTACGTTTCCGCCGACCACGCCGGCCAGCAGGCCGAGCAGCATGAAACCCATGTGGGAAATGGTCGAATAAGCCAGCATCCGCTTCAGGTTGGTCTGCATGATGGCGGTGATATTGCCTACCGCCATCGACAGCACCGCGAGCACGGTCAGCATCTGCTGCCAGTCGATCGCCAGCGGGAACAGGCCTTCGACCAGCAGGCGGATGCTGATCGCGAACGCCGCCAGCTTCGGCGCGCCGCCCAGCAACAGCGTCACCGCGGTCGGCGCGCCCTGGTAGACGTCCGGTACCCACATGTGGAACGGTGCAGCGCCCAGCTTGAATGCCAGTCCGGCGACGACGAATACGATGCCGAACACCAGCACCGTGTGGTTGACGGTGCCGGAAGCAGTGGCCCGGGCGACTTCGGTCAAGTCGAGCGAGCCGGTCGCGCCGTACAGCATCGAAATGCCATACAGCAGGAAACCGGACGCCAATGCGCCGAGGATGAAATACTTCATTGCAGCTTCGGTCGACACCGAATGGCCGCGGCGCAGCGCAACCAGCGCGTACAGCGACAGCGACATCAACTCCAGTCCGAGATAGATTACCAGGAAGTTGTTCCCCGAGATCATCACCATCTGGCCCAGCAGCGAAAACAGCGCGAGCACATAGAATTCGCCGCCCAGGAAACCGCTCAGCATCGAGCGGTCGGTCGCGTACTGGCGCGAGTAGATCACGGTCATGCCCAGTGCCAGGTAGGCAAACAGCTTCAGCAGGCTGGACATCGGATCCGACACGAACATGTTGTTGAACGTGTAGGCGGTCGGTCCGCTGACGCCGCCAATGGTCAGCCCCGCGCAGACCAGCAGCACGGCAAGGGTCAGCAGGTGCGTGACGTAGCGCTTCGCATCGGCCAGGAACATGTCGATCAGCAGGATCGCCGAGGTGGCGATCAGGAGGAAGACTTCCGGCGAAGCCGGGATCAGATTCGGATTGCTCATGTTGTCGTCGCTAGATTGCGGTCACGTATAGGGTCGGCGTGGGAGGTCTTCATGGCAGCTTGGAGATGGCCACGTGGTGAAGCAGATCGGACACCGAAGTCTGCATCACGTCGGTAAACGGCGCCGGATACAGGCCCATCGCCAGTACGGCAATCGCCAGCACGCCGAGCATGAAGAATTCGCGCAGATTCAGGTCGTTCAACTGGGCGACATGCTCGTTGCCGACTGCGCCGAACACCACCCGCTTGACCAACCACAGCGAATAGGCGGCGCCGAAGATCAGCGCGGTCGCGGCCAGCAGGCCGATCCAGAAATTGAACTTGACGGCGCCCAGGATCACCATGAATTCGCCGACGAAACCGGAAGTCGCCGGCAAGCCGCAGTTGGCCAGCGAAAACAGCACGAAGAACGTGGCGAAGCGCGGCATCGTGTTGATCACGCCGCCGTAATCGGCGATGCGGCGGGTATGCATGCGGTCGTACAGCACGCCGATGCACAGGAACATCGCGCCGGACACGAAGCCGTGCGAAATCATTTGCACGATACCGCCCTGGGCCGCCATCTCGTTGAACGTGAAGAAACCGAGCGTGACGAAGCCCATGTGAGCGATCGACGAGTACGCGACCAGCTTCTTCATGTCGGCCTGCACCAGCGCCACCAGGCCGATGTAGATCACCGCGATCAGCGACAGCGTGATGATGAAGCCCGACAGCACATGGCTGGCGTCCGGCGCGATCGGCAGCGACAGCCGCAGGAAACCATAGGCGCCGAGCTTCAGCATGATGGCCGCCAGCACCACGGAGCCGCCGGTCGGCGCCTCGACGTGCGCATCCGGCAGCCAGGTGTGAACCGGCCACATCGGCACCTTCACCGCGAACGCCATCAGGAATGCGAAGAAGATCAGTTCCTGCGCATGCAGCGGCAGCGGTAGCTGCTGCCAGGTCAGGATGTCGAAACTGCCGCCCGACTTGAAGTACAGGTAGATGATGGCCACCAGCGTCAGCAGCGAGCCGAGCAAGGTGTACAGGAAGAACTTGATCGCCGCATAGACGCGATTGGCTCCGCCCCAGACGCCGATGATGATGAACATCGGAATCAGCGTCGCTTCGAAGAACACGTAGAACAGCAGGCCGTCGAGCGCGCAGAACACGCCGATCATCACGCCCGACAGGATCAGGAAAGCCCCCATGTACTGGGCAACCCGCTTTTCGATCACTTCCCAGCCGGCGATCACGACGATCACGGTGATGAATGCGGTCAGCAGCACGAACCACAGCGAAATGCCGTCGACGCCCAGCATGTAGTTCACGTTGAAGCGATCGATCCACATCGCCTTTTCGACGAATTGCATGCCGTGCGCGGTCTTGTCGAAATCACGTAACAGCGGCAGCGTGACCAGGAAGCTGATCAGGGAGCCGATCAGCGATATCGCGCGCACCATGCCGGGATTTTCGTCGCGTCCGAACGCGAGAACGACCAGGCCGAACGCGATCGGGCACCAGATGGCGAGACTGAGAAGAGGAAAAGTTGACTGCATCATGGTTGTTATCTGCTTTTCTTCGCCAACTTATTTGGCAAACGACGGGAACGGCATGAAATAAATCAGGAAGAACAACACGCCGAGGATCATGACGAAAGCGTAGTGGTAGATATAGCCGGACTGCAGCAGGCGGCTCAATGCCGCAAACCAGCCGACCACGCGCGCACTGCCGTTGACTACCAGGCCATCGATCAGCGTGCGGTCGCCCACGTTCGACAGCCCGCCTCCCAGCAGCCGCGCACCGCGCGCGAATACCACTTCATTGATCTTGTCCATGTAGTACTTCTGATCGAGCAAGGTATGCAGGCCATGGAACTTCTGGTACAGCCAGGCCGGGAACTTCGGATTGACCATGTAGCAGTAATACGCGGAGACGAAGCCGGCCACCAGCAGCGCGAACGGCAGCGACAGGAAACCGCCCAGCCCCATTTCCCAGGCGCCGTGGAATTCCTTCGCCAGTTCTTCCATCGCCGGATGCGCTTCGCTAACGAAAATCACATTCCTGAAGAAGTCGCCATGCAACAACGGGCCGATTGCAAAATAGCCGATCACCACGGAGGGAATCGCCAGCAATATCAGCGGCACCGTCACCACCCACGGCGACTCGTGCGGCTTCTGCCCCGGCTGCAAGCCGTGATGATGCTCGTCGCTGTGCTCGTCGTGACCGTGATCCTGATGCTCGCCGGCATGCGGCTTGCCGAAACGCTCCTCGCCGTGGAATACCAGGAAGTACATGCGGAACGAATAGAACGAGGTCACGAACACGCCGGCCAGCACGGCAAAGCTGGCAAAACCGGCGCCGGGCAGGTGCGATGCCTGCACCGCCTCGATGATGCTGTCCTTCGAATAGAAACCGGCGAAGAACGGCGTGCCGACCAGCGCCAGCGAGCCGATCAGCGAAGTGATCCAGGTGATTGGCATGTACTTGCGCAGGCCGCCCATGTTGCGGATGTCCTGGTCGTGATGCATGCCCATGATGACCGAGCCGGCCCCCAGGAACAGCAGCGCCTTGAAGAATGCATGGGTCATCAGGTGGAATACCGCGGCCGAATAGGCCGACGCGCCGAGTGCCACCGTCATGTAGCCGAGCTGCGACAGGGTCGAATAGGCGACCACGCGCTTGATGTCGTTCTGGATCATGCCCAGGAAACCCATGAACAGCGCAGTGATCGCACCGATCACCAGCACGAACGACAGCGCGGTGTCCGACAGTTCGAACAGCGGCGACATGCGTGTCACCATGAAAATGCCGGCGGTCACCATCGTCGCGGCGTGGATCAGCGCCGAAATCGGGGTCGGGCCTTCCATCGAATCGGGCAGCCAGACATGCAGCGGGAACTGCGCAGACTTGCCCATCGCGCCGATGAACAGGCAGATGCAGGCGACCGTCAGCAGCTTCCAGTCCGTGCCCGGCAGCAGCAGCGTGGCCAGTTCATCGCGCCTGGCGAACACGTCGCCGTAATTCATCGAGCCGGCATAGGCGAGCAGCAGACCAATGCCCAGGATGAAGCCGAAGTCGCCGACGCGATTGACCATGAAGGCCTTCATGTTCGCGTAGATCGCGGTCGGCCGGGTATACCAGAAGCCGATCAGCAGATACGAAACCAGGCCGACCGCCTCCCAGCCGAAGAACAGTTGCAGGAAGTTGTTGCTCATCACGAGCATCAGCATCGAGAACGTGAACAGCGAGATATACGAGAAGAAGCGGTTGTAGCCCTCGTCCTCCGCCATGTAGCCGATCGTGTACAGGTGCACCATCAGCGACACGAAGGTGACCACGCACATCATCATCGCGGTCAGACTGTCGATCAGGAAGCCGACTTCAAGCTTGAGGCCGCCGACCGTCATCCAGTTGTAGATGGTGCCGCTGTAGGTCGCGCCATCCATTACCGCGAGCAGGGTCTGGAACGAGATGATGAAGGCGATCAGCACACCGAGGATGGTGACCGAATGCGATACGGTGCGTCCGATCCGGTTGCCGAAGAATTTGGTTCCAAACAGTCCCGCGATTGCGGCGCCCGCCAGCGGCGCCAGCGGCACCGCGAGTAAAACGTTAGGGTTGAGTTGCCCCGCCATGTTCGACCTTATCGTTATATTGGAAGTTAACCTTTGAGACTATCCAGGTCCTCGACATTGATGGTGTCCAGGTTACGGAACATCACCACCAGGATGGCGAGGCCGATCGCGGATTCCGCGGCAGCCACAGTCAGGATGAAGAAAACGAAAATCTGTCCGGCCGCGTCACCCAGGTAGGACGAGAACGCGATGAAATTCATGTTGACCGCGAGCAGCATCAACTCGATCGCCATCAGCAGCACGATGATGTTCTTGCGGTTCAGGAAAATGCCGACCACCGAAATCGCGAACAGGATCGCGCCGAGGATCAGATAGTGTGCGAGCGATAGTGCCACGATGCCTTCCCTTTACTGTTTTTCCGGAGCAGGCGCAGCCGCAATTCCCGCTTGGTTGGTACGCTGGGTATCCGCCTTCATGCTGACGATGCGGATGCGATCGGCAGCGCGGACCTTGACCGCCTGAGCCGGATCGAAGTACTTGCTGTCCTTGCGGCGGCGCAGGGTCAGCGCTACCGCCGCCACGATCGCTACCAGCAACACGACGGCGGCGATTTCGAATGCGTAGATGTACTGCGTATAGATCAGCTTGCCCAGTTCACGAGTATTGCCGATGGTGGCCGATGCAGCCGGAAGCTGCGCCGTCGGATCCCAGAAGCCGTGCAGCAGAACCGCCGACATCTCGAGAACGATCACCACGCCGATCGCAGCCGCAAGCGGGAAATATCCCCAGAAGCCCTGGCGCAATTTGTCGAGATTGATATCGAGCATCATCACGACGAACATGAACAGCACCATCACCGCGCCGACATACACCAGCACCAGTACGATCGCAAGAAACTCGGCTTTCAACAGGAGCCAGACAGCCGCGGCCGAGAAGAACGACAGCACCAGAAACAATGCGGCGTGCACCGGATTGCGAGCTGTGATGACGCGCATGGCGGCGAAAATCAGGATCGCCGAGAACGCGTAGAACAAGACGGTTTTAAATTCCATGGTGAACCAAGAAGTCGACTGAATCAGGCCAGATCAAACCACATCAACGATATGGGGCGTCGGTTGCACGGTTGGCGGCGATTTCCTTTTCGTAACGGTCGCCGATCGCGAGCAGCATTTCCTTCGTGTAGTACAGGTCGCCGCGCTTTTCGCCGTGGTATTCGAGAATGTCGGTTTCGACGATCGAGTCGACCGGGCATGACTCTTCGCAGAAGCCGCAGAAGATGCACTTGGTCAGGTCGATATCGTAGCGGGTGGTACGGCGACTGCCGTCATCGCGCTGCTCCGACTCGATCGTGATCGCCAGCGCCGGGCATACCGCTTCGCACAGCTTGCAGGCAATGCAGCGCTCTTCACCGTTCGGATAGCGGCGCAGCGCGTGCAGACCGCGGAAACGCGGCGATTTCGGCGTCTTCTCTTCCGGGAACTGCACGGTGATTTTCCGCGCGAACATGTAGCGGCCGGTCAGGGCCAGGCCCTTGACCAGTTCTTTCAGCATCAGACTGCCGAAAAAATCCTTGATGGCTTCCATAGCATTCAGCCTTTAATCTTTACTTCCAAATATTCCACGGTGTCTGCATCCAGGCGGCGACGATCACCAGCCAGGCCAGCGTCAGCGGAATGAACACTTTCCAGCCGAGGCGCATGATCTGGTCGTAGCGGTAGCGCGGGAACGAGGCACGTGCCCAGATGAACATGGAGACCACCAGGAAGGTCTTCAGGCCCAGCCAGATCCAGCCCGGAATCCATTCGAGGAACCCGATCGGTGCCGCCCAGCCGCCGAGGAACATCAGCGACGCCAGCATCGAGATCAGGATCATGTTCGCGTATTCGGCCAGGAAGAACATCGCGAACGACATGCCCGAGTATTCGACCATGTGGCCGGCCACGATCTCCGACTCGCCTTCCACCACGTCGAACGGATGGCGATTGGTTTCGGCGATGCCCGAGATCACGTAGATCACGAAAATCGGCAGCAGCGGCAGCCAGTTCCAGGACAGGAACGACAAGCCGTGCGCGGCGAAGTAACCCTTGCTCTGCGCCAGCACGATATCGGTGAAATTCAGGCTGCCGGACACCATCAGCACCACGACCAGCGCGAAACCCATCGCGATTTCATAGGACACCATCTGCGCCGACGCCCGCATCGCGCCGAGGAACGCATACTTCGAATTGGAGGCCCAGCCGGCGATGATCACGCCGTACACTTCCATCGAGCTGATCGCCATCACGAACAACAGGCCGGCATTGACGTTTGCCAGCACCGTTTCGGGGCCAAACGGGATCACTGCCCAGGCCGCGAGAGCCGGCATGATGGTCATGATCGGCGCGATCACGAACAATGCCTTGTTGGCTCGCGCCGGAACCACGATTTCCTTCATCAGCAGCTTGACCGCATCGGCGATCGGCTGCAGCAGGCCGGCCGGTCCGACCCGATTCGGGCCGAGGCGGATATGCATCCAGCCGATCATCTTGCGCTCCCACAGCGTCAGGTAGGCCACGCATCCCATCAGCGGCAGCACGATCACGACGATCTTGACGAGCGTCCAGAGCAGCGGCCAGACACCGCCGAACAGGCTTTGTCCGCCTGCGTTGATGCTCATGAGCATATGGTCCATCAGGCTTTCTCCACGCTGATTGCGCCGAACATCGGCCCCAGGTCGGCGGTCGAGGCATGAGCGGCCGCCACGCGCACGACATTCTCCGGCAGGCTGGCGTCGATCGATGCCGCCATCACGGCCGTGCCCTCGCCCTGGCGAACGCGCACCTGCTCGCCCTCGGCAACACCCAGCCTGGCTGCGAGTGCCGGCGACAGCGTCGCCTTGGGCTCGCGCGCATCGGCGGTTGCCTGCAGCGACGGAGCGCGGCGCACGATCGCGTCCGAAAAATAGATCGGCACGTCCGCCACGCGCTCCAGGCCGCCTTCGGAAGCGGTAGTTGCAGCGCGCGGCGAGATGTCGGATTGATTGTTGAGCCGAGCGGATACGTCGGCTTGCTCCACCGAGCGGGTGCCGAGCGCTTCCGCCCGCACGTCTTCCGAGGTCTCGTAGTTGAAGCCGGCGACGTCGAGCAGGTTGCCGAGCACGCGCAATACCTTCCAGGCCGGCCGGGTTTCGCCCAGCGGCTTCACTGTGCCGTTGAACCCTTGCACCCGCCCTTCGCAGTTGACGAAGGTGCCCGCGGTTTCCGAGTATGGGGCGACCGGCAGCAGCACGTCGGCGTAATCGGCGCCCTGCTTGTACGGCGACATCATGACCACCATGTCGGCCTGAGCCAGCGCGGCGCGCGCTGCCCGCGGATCCTGGCAATCGAGTTCGGGCTCGGCATGCAGCAGCAGATAGGCCTTGCGCGGCTGGGCAAAAGCCTGCAACGCATTGGCTCCCTTGCCAGGAATGGCATTGGCGAGGTAACCGCCCACGGTATTTGCGGCTTCAGTCAGATAACCGAAAGAGGCGCCGGTATTGCGCGCAACCCACTCCGCTGTCGCATGCAGCATCGAAGCCTGCGGATGCTGCGCCGCTGCATTACCGAGCAATACCGCCTTGCGCTCGCCACTCAAGAGACTGGCTGCGATGGCTTTCGCGACATCGCCGGGCTGGACGGTCTCCAGTCCGATTGGTGCCGGGATTTCCTTCGCCTGGGCTACCGCCACCGCGACCTCGTTGAGCGCCGCCAGCCAGGCCGACGGAGCCTTGATCATCTTGTTTGCCAGCGGCATCAGCAAGTCGTCATCGCTCGCATGCAAGACGCTTACCTTGGCGCCTTGCTTGGCAGCCTGGCGCAACCGCGCCGCCAGCAACGGATGGTCCTTGCGCAGGAAGGAGCCGATCACGAAAGCGCGGTCCAGCTGGCCGAATTCGGTGATCGACATGCCGAGCCACGGCACTACCTTGCCATCCAGCGCAAAATCGGATTGACGCAAGCGGAAGTCGACATTGTCGGAGCCGATGCCGCGCATCAGCTTCTGCAGCAGCGACAGTTCTTCCAGCGTCGAATATGGCGCAGCCAGCGCGGCGATCGAGTCGGCGCCATGCTCGTGGCGAATATTGCGCAGTCCGTGCGCGACGTATTCGAGCGCGGTTTGCCAGTCGGTTTCGAGCCACTTGCCGTCCTGCTTGATCATCGGGACCGTCAGGCGCTCCTCGCTGTCCAGCCCTTCGTAGGCGAAGCGATCCTTGTCCGACAGCCAGCACTCGTTGATCGCTTCGTTTTCCAGCGGCAGCACGCGCTTCACCTTGCCGGCCTTCACCTGCACGATCAGGTTGGCACCGAGGCCATCATGCGGGCTCACCGAACGGCGGCGCGACAACTCCCAGCTGCGGGCGCTGTAGCGGAACGGCTTCGAGGTCAGTGCACCGACCGGGCACAGGTCGATCATGTTGCCGGACAATTCGGAGTCGACGGTCTTGCCGACGAAAGTCGTGATCTCGGCATGTTCGCCGCGGTTCAGCATGCCGAACTCCATCACGCCGGCGATCTCCTGGCCGAAGCGAACGCAGCGCGTGCAGTGAATGCAGCGCGTCATTTCCTTCATCGAGATCAGCGGACCGGGATCTTTCGGCGCCACCACCCGCTTCTCTTCTTCGTAACGGGAAGACGAAGGTCCATAGCCGACCGCCAGATCCTGCAACTGGCATTCGCCGCCCTGGTCGCAGATCGGGCAATCCAGCGGATGGTTAATCAGCAGGAATTCCATTACGCCCTTCTGCGCCTTGATCGCCTTGTCGCTGTTCGAGCGAACGATCATGCCGTTGGTCACCGGCGTCGCACAGGCAGGCAACGGCTTTGGCGCCTTTTCGACCTCGACCAGGCACATCCGGCAGTTGGCCGCGATGGACAGCTTCTTGTGATAGCAAAAATGCGGGATATAGGTGCCGAGCTTGTTGGCAGCGTCCATCACCATGCTGCCTTCCTGCACCTCTACCTTTTTGCCGTCAATTTCGATTTCGATCATAGTCTTGTTTCTCACTTCGCCCCCTCCCCTCAAAGGGAGGGCCGTGGCGGGGAGGAGCTTCGATCGAAGCCCCGGGGAACGACGCAATCCCCACCTAACCTCCCCTGAACAGGGAGGGACTCATTACACGTAAGCTGGCACCAGGCAGTGCTTGTGCTCGATGTGGTATTCGAACTCTTCGCGGAAAACCTTGACCATGGCCCGCACCGGCATTGCGGCGGCGTCGCCGAGCGCGCAGATGGTGCGGCCCTGAATGTTGTCGGCAATCGAATTCAGCATGTCGAGATCGTCCGGTCGCCCCTGGCCGTGCTCGATCCGGTGCACCATCCGGTACAGCCAGCCGGTGCCTTCGCGGCACGGCGTGCACTGGCCGCACGATTCTTCATAGTAGAAATACGACAGTCGCAACAGCGACTTGACCATGCAGCGGGTTTCGTCCATCACGATCACCGCGCCCGATCCCAGCATCGAACCGGCCTTCGCGATCGAATCGTAATCCATGTCGGTGTTCATCATCACGTCGCCGGCCAGTACCGGCATCGACGAACCGCCCGGGATCACGGCCTTGATCTTCTTGCCGTCGCGCATGCCGCCCGCCAGTTCGAGCAGTTTCGCGAACGGGGTGCCCAGCGGGACTTCGTAATTGCCCGGTTTCGCAACGTCGCCGGACATCGAGAAAATCTTGGTGCCGCCGTTATTGGGGCGCCCCAGCGCCGCATAGGCCGCGCCGCCCATGCGCATGATGAACGGCACCGCGGCAAAGGTCTCGGTGTTGTTGATCGTGGTCGGCTTGCCGTACAGGCCGAAGCTCGCGGGAAAAGGCGGCTTGAAGCGCGGCTGCCCCTTCTTGCCCTCGAGGGATTCCAGCAACGCCGTTTCTTCGCCGCAGATGTAGGCGCCGTAGCCGTGGAATGCATGCAACTGGAAGCTGAATTCGCTGCCCAGGATCTTGTCGCCCAGAAAACCGGCGGCACGCGCCTCTTCCAGCGCTTCCTCGAAGCGCTCGTATTCGGCCCACACCTCTCCGTGGATGTAGTTGTAGCCGACCGTGATGCCCATGGCATACGCCCCGATGGCCATGCCTTCGATCAGCGCATGCGGGTTGTAGCGGATGATGTCGCGATCCTTGAATGTGCCGGGCTCGCCCTCGTCGGTATTGCAGACCAGGTACTTTTGTCCCGGAAACTGCCTGGGCATGAAGCTCCACTTCAGTCCGGTCGGGAAGCCCGCGCCGCCTCGGCCCCGTAGCGACGAAGCCTTCAGCTCGGCAATCACCTGCTCAGGCGTGATTTTTTCGTTCAGGATCCGCTTCAGCGCCTCGTAGCCGCCGCGCTTGACGTAGTCGGCCAGGTGCCAATTGTTGCCATCGAGTCCCGCCAGGATCAGCGGTTCGATGTGACGACCGTGAAGACTGGTCATTTCCGGTTTTCCTCGTTCAGTTCGTCGAGCAATGCATCGATCTTCTCGTTGGACATATGGCTGCACATCCGCTTGTTGTTGACGAGCATGACAGGCGCATCCCCGCACGCTCCCATGCATTCGCCTTCAATCAGCGTGAAATTGCCGTCCGCCGTGGTTTCCTTGTAATCGATGCCCAGCTTCTGCTTCAGGTAATGTGCGGCCTTCTCGCCACCGGACAAGGCGCACGGCAGATTGGTGCAGATA
>CBIHOK010000013.1:0-37071 GCA_966211575.1 uncultured Noviherbaspirillum sp. | reverse complement strand
CGTGCTACTGCCCACTCGATGAACGCCATGCCGGCGGCACCATGGTGCTGGTGCGCCATGCTGACCAGGTGATTCGACAGGGCGGCCCCGTCCGCGAAATCGTGCAGGGTATCGTACACGCCGAAGCCCTTGCCGGCGTCGGCGGCGATATGGGCCATGCGCACATCGTGCCCGCCGCGCGCGCCCTTGCCGGCCTCGGCCATGTGATTAGCGAGGCTGACTTCGCCATCGGACAGGAACAGCACGCGCCAGGTATGCGTGCGCCGAGCCGTGGCGGTTTGCGTGGCGCGACCCTTGCCGGTTTCGTTGGCGAGCATGTAGACCGTATCGCCCACCACCTTGGGATCGACTTGGGCAATTTCATCGAGCAGCAATAGCGCGTCTGAATGCTGCGCGGCTACCGTCTCCAGGGCGTTATCGGTCATCCGCCAGTTACGCGGGTAATCCTTGCCCCCGTAGACGGAACCCGCCACCTTGAACGCGGTCGATTTGCCGGTGGAGCTGTCGCCCCAGATATGGAAGCCGCCCGATGGAACGCCGGAATGGTGGAGCAGCGGCGCGGCGAACGCCGCACTCACGCAAAACACAAGACGCGAGTTTCCGCGACAAAGCGCCGCCACTTCGTCGCGCCATTCGTCGAGCGTGCCGCGCTGCTTGAACTGCGAGACCACGCCGCCAGCGGATTGGAACATTACCGCTTCCTCGCCTTCCCCGATGGTGCGATCGGGCAGGACATACACGTTGTCGTGCCAGCCGATCCGATCGGTGCAGCGCACGCGCGCATCGGTCTGTCGGGTCTGGATGTACACGGTGAGCTGGTTCTTCGCCTGGGTGCCGGCGCCAATCTGCAAGCCCATCGCCAGCAGGACGCTCCGGTACTGGGTGCCGTCGCCGGCCAACATGCTTGCGGGCATCGCCCAGCGCTTCTGAGTGCCGTCCGCGTCTTCGAATTCGAGCAGATAGCCCCATTCGCCGTTGCCGGCATCCCTCGATTTTGCGGTGACGTGCAGCGGTGAGCAGATCCACTGCGGCGGCAAGGCGTCGCCTTGCTGACTGAATCCGTGATACCAGACGCCGCGCTCATCGACGTGGAAGAAGGGGCGCGTAGATTGGGCGTCGCTGGCGGCAGAATCGGGCGCTACAGCCGTTTTTTTTCCCTTGCCCTTGTCAGCGCCTTGCCGTGCTGCTTTAGCGGTTTCTGGTTGGGCGCCGGCGCCATCGGCGGCCGCAATAGCTGCGTCGATTTGCTGGCGCACGGTGTCCGGCCCGGCAGCGGCAGCCAGGTCATTGAAATCCGTGCCCTCGTCGGGCAGGCCAACAGGCTTGCACCAGTGCCCGCGTATCTTCTTGGCCGTCTGCATCGCGGCCGTAACGCCGGCATTCTTGCCGGTTTTCGCTTCGGTCGCGCGGTCGTCGTCGGCGCAAATCAGTATCTTCGCGGCCGGGTGCCGCTTACGCAGCGCCAGGGCCACATGCCGGACGTTATTTGCATTGAATGCCACCGCGACAGCGTGGCCGGTAGCCTGGTGCAGCGTGGCCGCCGTGGCGTACCCCTCCGCAATCAACAGCCATTCGGACGCGGACACGCCGCCGATGAGGTGGAAGCAACCCGACACCCGGCCGCCAGCAAGGAAGCGCTTTTCTCCGTTGGAAAATATGCGCTGCACATTCCATAGCTTGCCGTCGCCGTCGAGCAGTGGAACAACCAGCGCATCGGCCGCGAAGCGCACCCCGTAGCCGTTGACCGCTTTGCGCATCAGGTAAGGCGAATTCCCGGCGCCCGTAGCGCTTGCCCATACCCGGCCCGCTTCCTGGGCGGCGGCTTCCTGCTTCTTTGCGACTTCCTCGGCGGCTTGACGCTCCCGCTCGGCGCGCTCACGTTTGATGCGCTCACGCTCATCGTTTGAAAGTGGCGCCGCCGGCTCGTAGCGCTTCGGATCAAAGCCGCGTTGCTTGGCTTCGGCGATCAGGGTGGCGATCGTTACACCGCCACCCGGCTTGAAGCTCTTCCAGCTCGATTTCGCCGCCTTCACGTCGTAGTTCGAGGCGGTCTGGCTCCAGGTGTCGAACATGTCGAAGCCGGCGTCGCCAAGCTCCGATTTCAACGCCATCCCGATTCGTAACCACAGCTCCCGTTCCTCCGATGGAATGAACGAGAGTGCGGCCTGAATCGCTTCGTTACTCGGTTGATGCATTAACAGCTCCAGCGTCAGTGCCGCCAGTCCGATCGACTGCGGCGGGTGTTTCCTTGGCACAGCGCTTGCCCGTGTTCGACGGGGGAGGAAGATCCGACACCGGGCGATCCTCAGCCCACTCTTCTATCTCCCGAAGGAGCCAGGCAACGCGGCGCCCGGACAGCAGCCGCGGCGCCGGGAACTCGCCTTCCCGGACAAGTTTCTGAACCGTTGATTCAGCGAGCGTCAGTAGCGAGGCCAACTGGGGAAGATCGACGAAGATGGGCTTCATGCTCCCACCCCTGTCGATCGCTTGCCTTCCTCAGCGACCACCGGAATCAGCGCCTTGATCTCTTCGGCGAGACTGCGCGCAAGCCACTTCACATCGTCTTGGATCGCATCGCTGTACCCCGCGAAGTTGTCATGCCCTTCGCCGGAAATCACGTTGAGCAGGGCGCACAATTGCGCGGCGCGCATCTCGCAATAGTCTTGGGCTGCGCCGCCATAGGCTGCCTGTGAGATAGCCAGGTTGACGCCTTCGTGAATGGTGGGAACCGTGCGGGCCATGGCGCCTTTCTGATTTGCAGGAGTTGCCTTATTCATGGCCCACTCCTCTCGAAGCGTTCATCTGCGATGCGCCGAAACCGTTGATCCATGCAATCCTGCGCTCCGCTTCTTCCGCCAGGAGGTGTGAGGAGGCCATTGCGAGCCGAAGCAAGTACGAGGATTTGGCCGCGTCGATTACAGGTATCGCCTCACTGTCTCCATCTGCCCGGAAATCTCGCTCAAGATTTGCATCGTGAACGAGTTCCAGGCAGGTCTGAATCCCGTTGCAGATGTCCATCGATAGCGCGGCGAAATCCGCCAAGGGAAAATCTTTCGCCTCGTCGGAAATCCAGCTAAACGGCTTGTGCTGCGCGCGCGGTGTGTGAGCGAGGGGAGTGGTAGGTGCGTGTTTTTGCCTAGGCATGCGAGCCTCCGTGTGTGTGAGTGAAGCCGCACCTCGCTGTCAAACGAGGGGGGCGGCGAATGGCAGGGTTGACAGACCGGCACACACGGCGACCGGCAGCCCGAGGGCTCCCCGCCACCGCCGCCCATTGAAGGCGCACGGAGGCAATACGAACGAAAAAATAGCCGCAGAGGGCGGCTCGTTCGCCGGTGTAGTTCGAGCTGTCAAACTCGGTCACTTCTTTTTCAGTGACGTGCGCAGCATAGCGCGTGTTAAAAGGCATGGCAAGCGCACTGTTGATCCAGGGATCAAGCGTGCGGGCGGGCACATCGATATCGTCGATTACCAATGACCGCGTTTCATCACCCTTTGAGGTAGGATGCACCATGCCACGGAACAATATGCGCCCGATCCATCCGGGCGAAATCCTCCGGGATGAATTCCTCGTCCCGCACAACATGAGCGCGAACGCGCTTGCCGTCGCGCTGCACATGCCGGTCACGCGAATCAGCGAAATCGTGCACGAGCGGCGCGCAATCACGCCCGAAACCGCCCTGCGCCTCGCCCGATTCTTTGGCGGTGACGCACAGTCGTGGCTCAACATGCAGCAGGCATACGATCTGAAGGTCGCCGAGCAGGAAGTGCTGCCGAGAATCGAGCGCGAAGTGTAGCCGCTGAAGGCATTGACCTGAGCATCAGTCATTTGTCCTCCTGGGTTCGCCGACTGGCCGCGCAAAGCGCAGCGGCAAGCGAGGCGCGTCATTGCTCGCCAGGAGAACATACCGGGCCACTCGGTGTAAGCGACCGCACGGCGAGGGCTCTCGGCTCCAACGCGTTTCTATCTGGTAGCCTTGGTCACGCAGCTCCATCACGCGGGCGGCAGGGTGCAGCACATCGAGGGTTGCTCGGGCATCGAGCGTGGAAACCGGGCCATGACGCAGGCGTTCCAGTAGCCGACCTCGCTGGGCCGCTACGGTGTTGGGGTGCATGCTGTCGCTCATCGCGGCCTTGCCCTCGTCGCATGTAAACGCTGTTGTTCCGCGAGCCAATGATCGACGCTTGAGAAACCGTCGATTCCCGGCCGTTCAACCGTTCCATCCGGTTGCAGGAGGTAGCAGTTATCGGGCTGTAGCCCTTCCAAGGTGACGGGGCTGGGTGCAAGCGTTTCCATTTCCAGCGCCCAGGCCACAACCGGATATTTGATAGCGCAAGCCGGTGAGCCATCGTCGCCCGTGAGGACCCCGAGCACGAAAAAGGCTTGGTCGTTAGGGACGATCGCGGCAAAGGCGGGATTGCTGAACGTGGGGCGCGTCATTTGCCCGCCCCTTGTACGAGAGTCCGCACCCACTGGTCGATAGCATCCGCAGACCACGCTACCGCGCGGGCACCGAGTTTCACCGGCTTGGGAAACGTGTTCTCCTTGATTCGGCGGTAAATTTCAGACTTGGACAGACCGGTCTTGGCCTGCACCGAAGGAAGCCGCAAAAGCGGGCCGGTAGATGGAGTTTGCATTGAATGCGTCCTTATAGGCTGTATGGGTCGCTACGGGATGCAGCGGCACTACAGGACGCATGGTTTCAAAGGCAGGCTATGGAGTCATCGCAATTGCGGCAGGAGTCGCCGCAATTGCGGTAGCGGACAGCTATTCTTGATTCTGAAGGGACTTGCTGGCTTCAGCAAATAGGGTTTCAAGATTGCGGTCCCCGAGGCCGCGCAACTTGAAGTTTTCGGTAATGTACTCCTTGAGCGCTTCGCGGTTTTTATGCTTGGTCTTTTTGTCTCCGTAATCGGGGTCATCCGCGACCAGCAGCCGAATCAGGACACCGATAAGCTTGAGGTGCGAAGGTTTTGGAGCGGCATCTTTACCACCGGGCTGGCTGCTCGTCTCCGCTTGCTGCTCACGGCTCTCCGGGAACAGAATGGCAGGCCGCTTGCCGTTCGGCTCTTTCTCGAATGCCGCTACAAGGTCGGCGCGTTTTACAGTGGGCGGCCCATCGTACCCTCGTCGGCGGACTTCGTTTTTCTGCGTGAACTCGTTCCACCCTAACTGGGGCGGGACCTTTTTGCGTGTAACTTTCAGCCTGCCTTGCTGCTCCCACTCTAAAAGAACTTTTCCCCACAGCTTTGCGGCATGGTGTTGGGGGGTGTTTATGACATCTGGCGGAATCGGGCTGTAGGGGATGCTATCTGCCAAGTACCAGCAAATTTCGTTTAAATCGAAATCTTCCCGGCTATCAAAAAACCAGTAATCCACGGGAATCTGCGGATTGCTCCCGTTCTCTTCATCAGACATCACACACCCTTCAATGCGTGCCTTCGTGAGGATTGCCAAGCCAACCGGCGAAGGTGTCCGGCTTTCGAGTGGCCGCTCTAGGCTTGGCAAAACTGATAGTACTCGCTAAATCTATTCCGGTGCGCCAGGGTGAGGGCGAGGATTACCGCCAGGGCAGGACCGCGCCAGCTCGATCAACAGCTGCGCGAGCCGCGTAAAGTCAGCCGCAGTCAGATCCCCGACGGTCGTTACCGCGATCGGTTTGCGGCGGCGGGCTGACTTGCGGCGCTGCTTGTCGTTCGGACTTTCGTTATTCACCGGGAGCCGTCCGTGTTCGTCTGTCCCTGATCTGCGCCATGTACGTCACCGGGCGACCCGGCCTTATCTGGCCGCACGAACTGCTCATACAGCTCCTGTATGGCAAGCATCGCCGCCAGGTAGGACGGGACCCAATCTGGTATGGGTGTATGACCGTGAAGCCAACGACTGGTGGTGTTGCGCATTACGCCCGCTTTCCGGCAAAAGTCGGCCTGCTTCCACCCGAGCGCGGCCAAGGCGCTTTCGAATTCTTGGATTTCCATTTTTCCTCGTGCTATGCCTTTGGCATAGCATAGCGGGTTTCTAAAAATGGTGCAAATATTGTTTTAAAGTGCACCTTATTTTACATAACGACCGTTATGCGTAGTTGCGGCGCTGACAAAATTTGTCATCGCCCGGAAAGCGTTAACTGGCGCGGGTTTCCGGCTGATTAAAAATTAAGCAGGGCAGTTTGCGAGCATCGCATAACGCAACGAAAGTTATCCACAGGCTTGCGCGGTGCGCCGTCGAACAGCAGTGCGGCATCGACTCGCGCGGCGCGGGGAGGGCGCGAGGAAACCCCTCTCGCGCATCGTTTCCAGAAGTGCGGGCTCGTCTTGCCGTCCTTCCGTGGTGCTGGTCGGCGAATCGGAGAGCCAGAGCCGATGCGGGATGCAGCCTGATTTGCCTTCGAAACCCGCATGAAATGGTGGCCATTTTTGGGGTGTCCCCAGTTTGTCCCCGAAAATTTATAGCTCTTGGGGACAAATTGGGGACACCAATATTTAATATATTCAAATACTTACATTATTTTTTCTCTTGTCCCCATGTCCCCAAGCGATTTTATGGTCTGGGCGCGGTCGATTTCGAACAGTCGGGCGCGAAAAAACCGCGTCGAAGCGCGGTTTCAGGGGTGGGGAGAGGCAGCGGCGCGCATTCACGCGGCGGCCGGCTTCATGGGAATCACGTCCGCGCCGGCCTTCAGCTTGTCCAGGTAGTCCGCCCATGCCTGCATCATGGCGCGCCGCTCGTCCAGGTGGGTGGTCCGGTTATAGGCGCGGCCGTTCGGGTCACGTACCGCGTGCGCAAGCTGGTGCTCGATGCGGTCAATCGGAAACTTCAACACCTCGTCCAAGATCGTGCGTGCCATCGCCCGAAAACCGTGGCCGCTCATCTCGTCCTTTCCGATCCCCATCCGGCGCATTGCGGACAACACGGCGTTATCACTCATCGGCCGTTCCCGGGTGCGCGGGCTCGGGAACAGGTAGCGGCCGGCGCCGGTAAGCGCGTGCAGCTCGCGCAGGACGGCAAGGGCTTGCGCGGCGAGTGGCACGATGTGCTGGGTGTTCGTCTTGGTGACGGTATAGCGCCACTCCGCGCCCTCAAGGTCGAAGTCCGCCCACTGGGCCTGCCGAAGCTCACCAGGGCGCACGAAGAATAGCGGGGCGAGCTTGAGGGCGGCGCGCACCGTGGGCGATCCCTGGTAGCCGTCGATTGCGCGCAGCAGCGGGGCAACCTGCTTGGGATCGGTGACGGCCGCAAAATGGGTGCGCCGGCTTTTCACGGAGGGCAGGGCGCCCCGAAGATCGCCGGATGGATCGCGCTCAGCGCGCCCGGTGGCGACAGCGTAGCGGAACACCTGGCCGCAGTTCGCTAGGGCGCGGTGAGCGGTTTCCAGGACGCCGCGGCCCTCGATCCGTCGCACCACGGCCAGAAGTTCCGGTGGCGTGATTTCGGCGATCGGGCGGGCACCGAGCCAGGGAAACACATCGTTTTCCAGGCGGCCAAGGATCTTGTCCGCGTGGCTGGCTGCCCAGCCGTCCTTATGTTTTCCAAACCACTCGCGGGCAATCGCTTCGAAGCTGTTGCCGGCCCGCTCCTTGCCGGCCGCCTTCTGCGCCTTGCGCTGCTCACCAGGATCGATGCCGGCGTCGAGCAGCCGGCGCGCCTCGGTCCGCTTTGCACGGGCATCGGTCAGCGATACTTCCGGGTATTTGCCAAAGGCAAGAGTGCGCCTGGTGTCGAGGTGTCGGTAATCCATGCGCCAGTACTTCGCGCCGTCCGTGTTCACCAAGAGATAGAGGCCGCCGCCATCGGCCAGCTTGTACGGTTTGGCCTTCGGCTTTGCATTTCGCGGCTGCACATCGGTCAGCGGAGTAACAAGTTTTGGCATTTTTGACGGTATACGTTTGGCGGTATGCGGTATACCGTCAAAAATACCGTCAAAAAATTGGGATGTCCAGAAACTTCCCGGAACGTGCTGGCAACAAAAAACCCGCGCTCTCAGAGGGAGAAGCGCGGGTTCAGGTACTTCTTGGAACTGCCTGAAACGTGTTCTTGGTGGTGATAGGTGGACTTGAACCACCGACCCCAGCATTATGAGTGCTGTGCTCTAACCAGCTGAGCTATATCACCAAAATAGCCCTATATTTTGGCGGAAATTTTGGCGGCCGTCAAGCCTATGGTGCGCGCTCGCTATGTGCGACCAGGTCCGGCGCCCGTCGAATGCATTTCCTGGGCTGCCCGTACCTGCGCGAGCACCTTGACAGGGGCAGCGGGATCCAGACAATCGATCACGGTACGATCCGGCATCGAGCGCAGCCAGGTCAATTGGCGCTTGGCCAGCTGACGGGTGGCGGCGATGCCTTTGTCGCGCAGCGTGGCGATATCGTATTCTCCGTCCAGGTACTCCCATGCTTGCCGATAGCCGACACAGCGCATCGACGGCAGCCCCGGATGCAAGTCGCCGCGCGCCCGCAGGGCACGCACTTCTTCCAGCAAGCCGCCATCCGGCGCATCCAGCATCACATTGAAGCGAAGCGCGATCCGTTCGTGCAACGCTGCCCGTTGCGAAGGTTCGAGCGAGATTGCGCTCATGCTGACGGGTGTTTCGGTGCGCGGCACCCGGGCTAGCAGGCGCGACATGGGTTCGCCGGTTATCTCAAGAATTTCCAGCGCGCGCTGGATGCGCTGCGTATCGTTAGGCGGCAGCCGGGCCGCGGTGTCGGGATCGAAACGGGCGAGGCGTGCGTGCAGCGCCGGAGCTCCGGCGCTAGCCATCTCCTGATCCAGCCGGGCGCGAATCGCGGGGTCGGCTGGCGGCAATTCATCGAGGCCATCACGCAAGGCTTTGAAGTAGAGCATAGTGCCGCCGACCAGCAATGGCAGGCGCCCGCGCTGCGCGATATCCAAAATCAGGCGCAGCGCATCCTGGCGGAATTGCATCGCGGAGTAAGCGTCGAGCGGATCGATGATGTCGATCAGGTGATGCGGAACGGCGGCACGCTCTCCGGGCGAGGGCTTGGCGGTGCCGACGTCCATGCCGCGGTAGACCAGCGCGGAATCGACCGAGATGATTTCGACCGGGAGGTGGCGCGCCACTTCGAGCGCGGCTGCGGTCTTGCCGGATGCGGTCGGCCCCATCAGGGCAATCGCCAGCGGTTTGGGCATCGCCTATTGCCCGCGCAGGAACAATTTGTCGAGATCACTCAGGCCCAGCTGCACCCAGGTTGGCCGTCCGTGGTTGCACTGGTCGGCGCGCTCAGTAGCTTCCATCTGGCGCAAGAGTGCATTCATCTCGGGAATGGTCAACGCGCGGTTCGCGCGCACCGCGGTATGGCAGGCCAGCGTGCCCAGCAATTCATTGCGGCGTTCGACCAGCACGCGCGAGTCGCCGAACTCGCGCACGTCGCGCAGCACATCACGCGCCAGCGATTGCGCATCGGCGTTTTTCAACAGCGCCGGGATCGCGCGCACCGCCAGCGTGGTGGGCGACAACGCATGGATGTCGAATCCCAATGCCTGCAACGTGGCCTGGCTTTCCTCGGCAGTGCCGACTTCGACCGGATCGGCATGGAAGGTCACCGGGATCAGCAGCGGTTGTACCTGCATCGTCTCGCCGTCGAGCGCGCTTTTCAGTTGTTCGTACAGGATGCGTTCGTGCGCTGCATGCATGTCGACCAGCACCAGGCCCTTGCCGTTCTGCGCCAGGACATAGATGCCATGCAGCTGGGCGAGCGCGAATCCGAGCGGGAATTCTTCCGGTGCGGATGGCGGCGTTGCGGGAGCGGGCGGCAGATCCGATTCACGCACTTCCAATACCGTCGCGCCGGTGCCGCTCGAAAACAACGCACCGTAGTCTGCCTGCCGTTGGGCGATACCGGGGCCGGTGCCGGCGAATGCAGCGCCGAAGGATGCTTGTCTCTGCTCGCGCATCCACGGTAGCGCGCCGGAGGGCGCCGCGGTAGGGGCCGGAGCGGCACCGGAAGTCTGCGCCAGCGCCCGGCTTACCGCGTGAAACACGAACTGGTGTACCGCCCGGCTGTCGCGGAAGCGCACTTCGATTTTCGAAGGATGCACATTGACGTCGACCAGCGCCGGATCGAGGTCGAGTGCGAGCACGTAGCACGGATAGCGGTCTCCATGCAGCACGTCCTGGTAGGCGGCGCGCACCGCGTGGGTCAGCAGCTTGTCGCGGACGAAACGGCCATTCACATAAAAGTATTGACCGTCGGCGCGCGCCTTGGCGGCAGTCGGCAAGCCGGCGAAGCCATGCAAGCGCAACGGTCCGGCGCTTTCGTCCAGCGGCAGGCGGGCGCCGGCGAATTCGCTGCCGAGAATATGGGCGCTGCGCTTGTCGATCTGGCTGGCGTTCCAGTGGTCGACGGTCTTGCCGTTGTGGGTAAGCGAAAACGCGACATCGGGCCGCGACAGCGCGATGCGGCGCACCACTTCGGCGCAATGGCCGAATTCGGTCTGCTCGGACTTCAGGAACTTGCGCCGTGCCGGCGTGTTGAAGTAGAGGTCGCGTACGTCGACGGTGGTGCCGTGAGCCCCCGAAGAGGGGCAGGGGCGGCCATCCTTGTCGCCCGCGATTTCCCAGGCATGGTCGGCGTCCGCGGTGCGCGAGGTCAGCGTCAGTTGCGCGACCGAGGCAATCGAGGCCAGCGCTTCGCCGCGAAAGCCGAGGGTGCCGACATTTTCCAGTTCGGACAGCGAAGCGATCTTGGAAGTCGCGTGACGTGCCAGCGCCAGCGGCAATTGTTCGTGCGGGATGCCGCGTCCGTTGTCGGTGATGGCAATGCGTTTGACGCCGCCCTCCTCCAGCCGTACCGTGATCTGGGTGGCGCCGGCATCGAGCGCATTTTCCAGCAATTCCTTGACCACCGCCGCGGGCCGGTCCACCACTTCGCCGGCCGCGATTTGTGAAATCAACTGATCGGAAAGCGCCTGGATCGGACGGGCAGGAAGGTGCGGAGCATTCATGCGCCGATTATAACGCCGCCGGTCGGCGCTGCCGTTCGGCAGGCGGCTCGCCGTGCGCAGCCTAGTGTATGATTCCGGCGGAACATCAACGGAGTCAGAATGGATTTCATGCAATTTTTCGACATGGTGCTGCATGTCGACAAGTACCTCGACACCGTGATCGAACAGTACGGCACGATGGCGTACTGGGTGTTGTTCGCAATCGTATTCTGCGAAACCGGCCTGGTCGTGTTGCCGTTCTTGCCAGGCGATACGCTGTTGTTCATCGGCGGTGCGTTTTGCGCAACCGGCGCGATGAACGAATGGTTGCTGACGTCGGCGCTGATAGTCGCGGCAGTCAGCGGCAATACCGTGAATTACTGGATAGGCAGCGCAATCGGCCACCGCGTATTCACGCACGACTACAAGTGGATAGACAAGGCGGCGCTGCGCAAGACCCACATGTTTTATGAAAATCACGGCGGCAAGACCATCGTGCTGGCGCGCTTCATTCCGGTCGTACGCACCTTCGCACCGTTCGTGGCGGGGGTGTCGGAAATGACATTCGTCAAATTCCAGATGTTCAATATCACCGGTGCCGCATTGTGGGTGGTGGGATTGGTTTGCGGCGGTTATTTCTTCGGTAATATCCCCATCATTCGCGATCATTTGAACGCGATCGTGCTGCTCGGCGTCGGCGCCGCCATCATTCCGCTGATGTTTGGCGCGGCGTGGAAACTGGCGCGCGGCGTACGGCGCTAGTTTCCGATACCGCAATCGCGAGAAAGGGAAAAGGGAGTCGCGGCACCGCGCTCCCCGTTGGTCACGCTGTCACGCGTTCAAAACTCTTCCCAGTCGTCCGCGGCGTTGCCCGCCTTTGGGGGTAGCGTCGGCCTGGATGCAGGCTTGCGCGGCATTGCCACGCGTGCAGCCGTCGCGGCTCCCGGCAACGGTTGCGCTGGACGCAGCGGCAATGCGGTAGGAGCTGACGAAGTTATTGCGTTGTCGTGCGCCAGCTTGAACACGCTGACCGCGTGCGACAGGCTGGCCGCTTGTTCGCGCATGCTTTGTGCGGCGGCGGATGCCTGCTCGACCAGCGCCGCATTCTGCTGCGTCATCTCGTCCATCTGCGTGATCGCCTGATTCACCTGTTCGATGCCGGCGCTCTGCTCCTCGCTGGCCGCCGTGATCTCGCTCATGATGTCCGCCACGTGCTTGACCGACGTCACGATCTCGTCCATCGTCTTGCCCGCGTCATCGACCAGCTTGCCCCCGGCATCGACCTTTTCCACCGAGTCGCTGATCAAGGCCTTGATTTCCTTGGCTGCCCCGGCCGAGCGCTGCGCCAGGTTGCGCACCTCGGCCGCCACCACCGCAAAGCCCCGTCCCTGTTCGCCGGCGCGCGCCGCTTCCACTGCCGCGTTCAATGCCAGGATATTGGTCTGGAACGCGATGCCGTCGATGACGCCGATGATGTCGACGATCTTGCGCGAGCTGTCCTTGATCGAGCCCATCGTATCGACCACCTGCCCCACCACCTGGCCGCCGCGCAGCGCCACGTCCGAAGCCGATACCACCAGCTGGTTTGCCTGGCGCGCATTTTCCGCGTTCTGCTTGACGGTGGAAGTCAGTTCCTCCATCGACGATGCGGTCTGCTGCAGCGAGCTGGCCTGCGCTTCGGTGCGCGCCGACAGGTCGGCATTGCCCGATGCGATTTCACGCGAGGCGACGCCAATCGTTTCGGTTCCATCCCGCACCCGGTCGATGGTTGAAACCAGGCTGGTATTCATCGCGCGCAAAGCCTGCAGCAATTGCCCGGTTTCGTCATTACTGTATACCTCGATAGACTGCGACAGGTCGCCCTCGGCGACGCTTCGCGCCACTTTCACCGCCTTGCCCAGCGAACCGGAAATCGTACGAATGAGAACAGCACCGATCAGGCTCGACAACAGCACGCCCAGGACGATGGCGGAGACGGAAATGATGCGAACGGTGCCGTAGGTTTCCTGGGAAGCCTTGAATTCGTCGCGCGCGATGTCGAACTGCAGCTTGATGAGGGTGTCGATATTCTCCTGCAGCACCGCGTAATCGCTTCGCATCGGCCCCTGCAGAATCTCCATCGCCTGTTGCACATTGATGTTGCGCTGCGCAGCGATCGCCGGCTTCAGGCCTTCGACGAGGAATTTGTTCAGGCTGGCACGGGCCTTGTCCGATAATTGTTTCTCTTCGGGAGATAGCCGGTTGGCAGAGAACCGGTCCCAGCTCTGATTGACTTCGTCGATACGCTTTTCCACCTGGTCCATGGTCTTGGAAACCACGGCCGGATCGCCGTTCATCGATTCGGCAATCGCCATGCGGCTTCTGTCTATCTGGCGCACGATATGGTCGAGCTGTCCCATCGGTACCAGGCGGTCGTCATAGATGCGCTTCAGCGAATTATTCGCGGCGCCCAGGCTGGCAAGCCCGATACCGCCGATTGCCACCAGCAGCAAAGACAGGAAGCTGATCACGAACAGCAGGCGCGACTTGATTGTCAGATTTTTCAACATATGTCTCCCCGTTTTATGGATCGGATCAGTTCCCGGCAAAACCGGGCCGTCCTCTCTCTAGTAATTTTTTGCCGGGAAAAGCCGGCTTTGCAATCCGGCTTACGCCGCGATCTTGTCGATCAATCCCATCTCGGCGCTCGACATCAGCTTGTCGATATTCACCAGGATCAGCATGCGCTGGTCTATCGTACCCAGTCCGATCAGGTAATCGGTATTCAGCGCGGTGCCCATTTCCGGCGCCGGCTTGATCTGCTCCGGCGACAAGGTGATCACATCCGACACACTGTCCACCACCATGCCAACCACCCGTCCCGCGACGTTGAGGATGATCACCACGGTGAACTGATCGTAGGTAGGCTCGCCCAGCTGGAACTTGATCCGCATGTCCACGATCGGGACGATGATGCCGCGCAGGTTGACCACGCCCTTGATGAAATCCGGCGCGTTCGCGATTCGGGTAACCGTTTCATAGCCACGGATTTCCTGTACTTTCAGGATATCGATACCGTACTCTTCCTTGCCCAGCGTGAAAGCAAGAAATTCCTGGCCGGTGACTTCGCGTCCGCTTTCCTCTCCCGCGGTTGTGGCGTTGCCTTGTACTGTTTGCATCATGGTGATTGTCCCTCTCAGGAAAAAATGGATTCATCGGCCAGTTGCCGGCTCGACCTCAGCAATGCGGCAACATCGATAATCAGCGAAACGCCGCCGTCGCCGAGTATGGTGGCGCCGGAAATCCCGGCAACCTTGCGGTAATTGGATTCGAGATTCTTGACCACGACCTGCTGCTGCCCGACCAGGTCATCGACGAACAATGCGGCCTTCCTGCCCTCCGATTCGAGGATCACGACGATGCCTTGCGTCGGGTCGGTGAAGCGCGGTTCGATGCCGAACATCTGGTACAGCGGAATCAGCGGCAGGTAGTCGCCGCGCACCTTGATGACGCGGCTCTGTCCGGTGATTTCCTTGACGTCGACCGCTGCCGGCTGCAGCGATTCGACCACATAGCCGAGCGGCAGGATATAGATCTCTTCGCCCACCTTGATCGACATGCCGTCGAGAATGGCCAGCGTCAGCGGCAGCGAAATCGATATCGTCGTGCCGAAGCCCCGGGCGGAGCGGATGTCGACCACCCCGCCCATTGCCGCGATGTTGCGCTTGACCACGTCCATGCCGACGCCCCGCCCCGACACATCGGTAACGACTTCGGCAGTCGAGAAACCCGGGGCGAAAATGAGTTGCCAGACATCGGCATCCGGCATGTTTTCCGATACCGGCAATCCCTGCTGGCGGGCCTTCGAAAGGATGCGCTCGCGGTTGAGGCCGCCGCCGTCGTCGGTCACCTCGATCACGATATTGCCCCCCTGGTGTCCGGCGGACAGCGACAGCCTGCCGGTCTCGCTCTTGCCCGCGGCGGCCCGGATTTCCGGCATCTCTATCCCGTGGTCGATGCTGTTGCGCACCAGGTGGGTCAACGGATCGACGATACGCTCGATCAGTCCCTTGTCGAGCTCGGTCGCCGCGCCGTGGGTGACGAATTCGATACGCTTGCCGAGCTTGGTCGCCAGATCGCGGACCATGCGCGGGAAACGCGAGAACACGTAATCCATCGGCATCATCCGGATCGACATCACCGCTTCCTGCAGGTCGCGGGTATTGCGGGTGAGCTGGCTGACGCTGCTCAGCAGCCGCTCGTGGAGCATCGGATCCAGTGTGCTGGTGCGCTGCTCGATCATCGCCTGCGTGATCACCAGTTCGCCGACCAGGTTGATCAGTTGATCGACCTTTTCTATCCCGACCCGGATCGACGAGGTTTCCTGGCCATGCACGGCCTTGTCTGCTTCGCGCCGCTGCGCTGCCCGCTTTTCCATGCTTACCGATGCGCTGTCGTGCATCGGCGGCTGTGCGGCGGACGAGGACGCTTTTTCCGCTCCGCTCCTGGCGGCGCTGTCCTCGCGCGCCGGCGCCGCTTGTGCCGCTTGCGCCGGTTGAAACGGCTCGAAGAATCCGTAACCCTGCTTCTCTTCCTGCGCCGCCTTGGCTGCCGCCGCTGCCGCCGCTTCGTCGCTGTCGATCGGATCGAAGAATCCGTAACCCTGCGCCTCTTCCTGCGCTGCCTTTGCCTCGGCCGGCGTCAGCTGGCGCGCAGGCGGCGTCTGGTCGACAATCTGCAGATCCTGAGGGTCCACGATGAACGAACAGATCGCGACGATCTCGTCGGCCCCTTCGTCCGTAACCAGATTGAAGACAATGCGATCGCCCGCCGCGCTGCCCGTCGTCACCCGTCCCAGCAGCGCCAATTCGGCCGCCAGCGCATCGCGGTCTTTCTGCCCCAACTGCGGCAGCTCTATGCTGAAATGATGTTTGCCGCCGCTGCCAGCCTCATTCACCGGTTCCGGCGACAGCAAGGGTGCGGGAGGCGGCGGCACCATATCCTGCGATAGCGACTGCAGCATCATGCGAACATCGGCCACCGCATCCTGGTCGACCGGTGTTTGCAGCCGGTGACCGTCGAGTTGCATCTTGAGAATGTCTTTCGCCACCAGGAAGGCATCGACATGCTCCGCGGTCAATGCCATTTCGCCCTTGCGGATACGATCCAGCAACGATTCCAGCACGTGCGTGATATCCGTCAGATCGTTCAGGCCGAAAGTGCCGGCACCGCCCTTGATCGAGTGGGCCGCGCGGAAAATCGCGTTCAGGTCCTCCTCGTCGGGCGTTGCGATGTCGATCGCCAGGAGCAGTTTTTCCATTTCGGCGAGGAGTTCTTCGGTCTCGTCAAAGAACACCTGAAAGAACTGACTCATGTCAATGGTCATTATTGGACTCCATCCTCTTTGCTCCACATGATGCCGATAACTGCAGGTAGCCGCGCTAACCGATCACCTTCTTGACCACTTCCGTCAGCCGTTGCGGATCGAACGGCTTGACCAGCCAGCCGTTGGCTCCCGCGGCGCGCCCCTTCGACTTCATCTCGTCGCTCGATTCGGTGGTAAGCATCAGGATCGGCACTTTCTGGTAGGTCGGCAAGCCGCGCAACGAACGGATCAGGGACAAGCCGTCCATGCGCGGCATGTTCTGGTCGGTCAGGACCAGGTCGAACACCTGGTTCCTGGCCTTGTCCAGTCCGTCCTGGCCATCCACCGCCTCCGTCACCTGGTAACCGGCAGCCCGCAGGCTGAATACCACCATCTGCCGCAGCGAGCCGGAATCATCCACCGCCAATATCGTTTTTGCCATCGTTGTAACTCCTGCTGTTTCCTGCTGTTTTCGTCGCCGGACCGAAGTCCGTTTTCTGTAATCCGTACGTTGTCAGAACAGCTCGATGTCGCCGCTTTCCATATGGGTCTGGCAAACCGCTTTCCACAACGCGCTCTCCAGCTTCACGCTCTGCTCTTCGAGAGCGGCATTCATGCTGTTGAGAGCCGCAATGATATCGTCCATGCTGCTGCCCGACGGCATATCGGAACTGCTGGAGCCGATCCCGCTCAGAACATCGCGCAAGCCGGTGACGCGCCGTACCGTGCGCCCGATCAGCTGGCTCGTCATATCCTGGAATTGGAGTCCGGTGACGGCCGCATTGACGTGCAGTCCTATCTCCGCCTGCTTGGCCTTGAGCTTCTCCGCAATTTCGGGAGTTGCCTCGATACCGGACAACAGGAGATCAATGGTTTCCTGCTGCGCGGTCACGGCCTCGTGTATCGCCATGAAGCTCGCTCCCAGCTTCTGGATCGCCTCGCCAAGCAGAAAGCTGGTCTGGACCAGATCGGTCTCTATTTCGGTCAGATGCTGGGTTCCGTGATCCGATAGATTGGATAGCAGGTGTTTGACCTGGGACCCTAACAGTTTTTTGGTTGTCATGAATATCTCGCCCCCGACGGCTCGCAGTCCGACCACGGGCTTGCCCCGCTCACTTCGCTGCGGCCTTCTCCACTTCCTGCCTGGCCTGCCCCTCGTTCGAGACCTCCACCGTCCCGCCTTCCTTGTACGCGGATTCTTCCGCTTTCTTGTTCATTACGATGATGCTGATGCGGCGGTTGATCGGATTGAACGGATTCTTCGCATCGAGCGGCACTGCCGACGCCAGCCCGACCACTCTCAGCAACTTCGATTCGTCCATGCCGCCGGCGATCAGCACCCGGCGCGACGCATTCGCACGATCCGCCGACAGCTCCCAGTTGCTATAGCCTTTTTCGCCGCTCGCATACGGCGTCGCGTCGGTATGCCCGGACAAGCTGATCTTGTTCGGCACGTCGTTCAATACCTTGCCGATTTCGAGCAGTATCTCCCTGGTATACGGCTCCAGTTCCGCCTTCGATAACGCGAACATGGGACGATTTTGCTCGTCTACGATCTGAATGCGCAAGCCCTCTGTTGTAATATCGATTAAAAGCTGATTCTTGAACTGCCGCAGTGCCGGGCGCGCATCGATCGCCGCCTCGATCTTTTCCTTCAAGCCGCGCAGGCGAGCGCGCTCGATTCGTTCGAGATCCGCCTCCGTATCCCGGAAATGCGCAGCCTGCAGGTTGAAGGTCTTCTTGATATCCGGCTCGTCCCCATTCTTGACCTGGCCGGTTTGCCGGGTCAGGTCGCGCCCGCCTCCCTGCACGACGCTCGAACTGTCGCCGCTGCCGGAGCCGCCGCCGAGTGCGACCTTGAGCGGCGTCTTGAAATATTCGGCGATTCCCTGCAAGTCGCCCTTGGTGGTCGACCCCATCAACCACATCAGCAGGAAGAATGCCATCATCGCGGTAACGAAGTCGGCATACGCGATTTTCCACGCGCCGCCGTGGTGACCGCCACCGGACTTGTTTACCCGCTTGATGATGATGGGACGGAGCCCTTCGTCGGCCATGTCGTTTCCCGCGTATCTGCGCAGACCTTGTTTACTTGGACTTCGATTGCTTGATATGTTCTTCCAGCTCGTTGAACGACGGCCGCTCGGTGGAGAACAGCACCTTGCGTCCGAACTCCACCGCCAACGCCGGCGCGTAACCGTTCAGGCTCGCCAATAGCGTCACTTTGACGCACTGGAACATCTTCGAGGATTCGTGCAGCTTCTGCTCCAGCAGCGTGGACAGCGGCCCGACGAAACCGTAGGCCAGCAGGATGCCCAGGAAGGTGCCGACCAGCGCATGCGCGATCAGGATGCCGAGTTCCTGCGGCGGCAGGCCCACCGATTCCATCGTATGGACCACGCCCATCACCGCCGCGACAATGCCGAATGCCGGCATGCCGTCGCCCAGCTTGGAGATGCAATGCACGGGAATCTCGCCTTCGGCATGGTGGGTTTCGATCTCATTGTCCATCAGATTTTCGATCTGGAACGCGTCCATGTTCCCCGACACCATCAGGCGCAGGTAATCGGTCATGAATTCGACGATGTGATGATCCGCCAGGATGCCCGGATATTTGCTGAATATCGGGCTCTCCCCCGGCTGTTCGATGTCGCCTTCGATGGACATCAAGCCTTCCTTGCGAACCTTGCTCAGCACCTCGAACAGCAGCGTCATCAGCTCCATGTACAGGGCCTTGGTGTATTTCGAACCCTTGAACAGCGTGGGAAGCGCCTGCAACGTGGCCTTGATCGCCTTGCCGTTATTACCGACGAAGAAAGAGCCGGCAGCAGCGCCGCCGATCATCAACAGCTCCAACGGCTGGAGCAATGCCGCCAAATGGCCTCCGCCCAGCGCAAAACCGCCGAACACGGAGGCGCAGACGACGAGGTATCCGACAATGACTAACAAGTGTAAGCGCTCCGGTCAGTTGAAAAGTCCATTTCCCATGGACAACCATTTTGCCAATTTGCAAGCAAGACCACAACCGGAACGTTTGTCGCAGTAGCTGAACGGTCGCCAAAACAACGGCCCTGCAGTTCGATTACGACGCGGGAGCGGGAAACTTGAGATGAGATGGCGCCCGGGCAGCGGATGGCCCGGAAGATTTGCCGGACGAGGAGCGATTCGGCGACTGACCGGTCGATCTTGTTAGAAACGCCACCCGTATAGCACGGGACCGCGCCCCTGCGGCTGCAGGGTCAAATCCGGCTCGGCGCCGGGAATGGCAAACTCATAGCTGAGCAACAGGGAATCCTTGCGCATTTCAGCGCGAGCCTTGCGCCAGAGCGCGGGCATCGCCGCCGGCGACAGGTAGGCGAACACCACGTCGAAGTCGGCGAAATCAAGATTTGCGTAATCACCCCGCAAAAACCGCGCCCTGCTACCTGTCGCCAGCGCTCGCAAGCGGCTTGCCAGCCACGGCAGCGGCGCCAGTTCGATGCCGAAGCAGTCGCAATCCGGCCGGCAGCGCGCCAATTGCAGGACCAGGCCGCCGAATCCGCTTCCGATATCGACGAAACGGACAGGCCGGTCCTGGGCCAGCAGCCGCAGCACCGCCTGCCGCACCATTGGTCCCGATGGATAGTATGGCACCTGGGTGCGGTAAGTCGACCAGTACAGCCCGGCCAGCACGAGAAAAGCGCCCAGGAATATCGAAGGCGGCAGCTGCCACGCAAGAACCACTATCGCCGCAACCGGAAACGCCAGCTGTATCGGAATCCACCAGATTGCCATCTTCCGCGCCCATGCCAGCAGCGCGGCCAATACGCCCTGCGCGAGCGCGGCGTGGAGCACGGTCGGCCGCCATGCGGAGTAAAACGACAGTGCATAACCGCAGCCCGTCAGCAGCGTGAGCGCGAGTATCTGCAGGAGCAAGGCCTGAATCGCCGGCGCGACAGCTTTCGAACGTGCGCCGGCCGTCATTCGACTACCCGGTAGAGGCTCATGCGATCTCGCAACGGGAGCATCCGGGGCCGCTTGGGGAAACCGGCGCCACCGGAGCGTGGTTCGATAAGGAGGAGATCAGGCCGACACCTGGACGGAGGCGGCCGATACTTCGTCCCGCGATTTCTTGGTCTTGCCGGCGCGCGAAGGCATATGGCAAAGCCCGCAGGTGTAATTGTCATGCAAGTCGAGACGATGCACGACGAAATCGCCGCCGCATTTGCTGCAGCACGCGGTTTCCAGCATTTTGCTCTCGAAGAAACGCACCAGGGTCCAGGCCCGCGTCAACGACAGCACCGGCTCTCCGTTCGCGTCCACCCCCACCTGCTCCAGGTAGAGCTTGTAAGCCTTCATGACCGCTTCGATGCCGGACACTTGCGCATGGGCGACCAGGTATTTGTGGATATTGATGAACAGCGAGGAATGGATGTTCGGTTGCCAGGTGATGAACCAGTCGGTGGAAAACGGCAGCATGCCCTTGGGGGGAGACACGCCCTTGAGTTCCTTGTACAGCTTGAGCAAGCGCTCGCGCGACAACGAGGTTTCCGATTCCAGCAGTTGCAGGCGCGCGCCCAATTGGATGAGTTCGATCGCCAGCTGGATTTCCTGGGCTTCCGTCACTACGCTTTTCTTGGTCATTTCCCGCCTCGCATTCGGATTGAAGATGCAAATCGTCTGTCTGGCGATCAGGCGATTTCTTCGACCGGCTGGCAAGCCATCAGGATCGCCGCATGGGAATGTGCGAGTTCACGGTCCTTGTTGTAGTTGGTCAGCATGCCGAGGATGGCGCCATCGTCGAAACGGAAGCGCGCCAGCATCATGTTGGTTCCGGCCAGCTTCAGGATTTGGGCATTGTTCAGGCCTTCGAGCAGATCGGCGATCTCGGCGCTGATGCCGAGCCGGAAAATGGCGGTTGCCTTGTCAGAACGGATCATTTGCTGGGCCAGCATCAGGTAGCTCAGATTCGCGTCCCGAATTTCGGCCATCATGTCGTTCGTATTCATTTTGTCCCCCAGTCCGTTAAACATTGGTTTGCGGATTTGCATTCCCAGTGAAGAGCGATTCTGCTCGTGGGATTTCCAAGGGGAAATAGGTTGCGCGCTGTATTTTTCGTCAGGCGCAAGACTGCGCCGCCTGTAGGCGTTTGTCTTACAAACGTCAGGCAGCAGCAATTCCGCGCTGTTGAAAAGCGCGGAGAATGGCTCAGGGCGCGGGTTTTGGGCCGATTGGAGTCGCCAGAAGCATGTGCCCGCAGAGCATCAGAGCTTTCAAAATCGTCAGTTGCAGATCCTCAAAAAGCTTTAAAAATTGACACCAAGAACAAAAAACCCAGTAACCGCATCGGCTTCGTGTTGTATATCGGCAGCATTTTCGAGAACTTTAGGGTTCGCCTCAAAAATTTTTACTTTTTTTTTCAAAGTAAGCCTGTCACTCCAATAACGGCTTGCAAGTGGGCAACTTTAGGGCGGGGGCGGAATTTTTCCCTGAAATATAAGCGCAACAAGAAAACATGCCATTTAAATAACAAACTGCGCTGTCGAATACAAACTTCCAGAGTTTGATCGATATCTTTTTGACAATCTTTCTCGAACGCGCTCAGGCGCCGAGAAGAACTCGTTCAAACCCGCCTTGCCTAAATGACTTACAGTCATTTCGGACGAGCGATCGCCATGAAACACACTCTTGTTTCCGTTGCACTTGCCGCGCTGCTGGGCGGATGTGCCGGCCTTACACCCTCGGACGTTCAGCAGACCCGATCCATGACCGATACGAACGGCCAGCCCATTGATCCCGACAACACAGGCTATGGCCCAGGAGAGGTCGGCATCGGAGGCTGGATTGGAGAAGGCAGAGGCGGAGTCGGGTTTGGAATGGGTTGGTAACATGCCGCCGGTGACGCTCATCCCCCTTCGCGGAAAGCGGGATACAACGACATGCCGCCGTCGACGAACAGGGTGGTACCGACGACATAGTCGGACGCGTCGGATGCGAGCCATACTGCGGCTTTACCGATGTCCTCGGGTTCACCGATCCGGCCATAGGGAATCAGCTTGAGCAGCTTCTGTCTCGCCTGCTCGGTTTCCCATGCTTGTCTGTTGATCGCCGTCCTGATCGCGCCCGGCGCGATCGCGTTTACGCGGATTTTTTCGACGGCCAGTTCCTGCGCCATGCTTTCCATCAGCAGCTTCAGGCCGCCCTTTGCGGCCGCATAGTTCACATGCCCGGCCCACGGAATAATTTGATGCACGGAACTGGTGAAGATAATCTTGCCCAGGGCAAGCGAGCGATTGGCGTCAAGCCCTTGCTGGCGGAAGCATCGAACCGCCGCCTGCGCGCACAGGAACTGCCCCGTCAAATTGAGGCCAAGCACTTTGTGCCAATCGTCCAGCGTCAACTCGGTAAATGCTGCGTCGCGCTGGATACCGGCATTGGCAACAACGATATCGACACCGCCAAACTCCTGCTGCGCAAGATTGAACAGCCGCCCGCAGTCTTCCGCTTTCGACACGTCGCCCTGAGCAGGAACAGCATGGCCGCCACGCTTTTCGATCTCGGCGGCCATGCGCTCGGCATTCTCGCGGCTGGAATGATAATTGATGAGAACCGATGCACCAGCATCGGCAAAAGCGCGGGCGACTGCTTCACCGATTCCGGAAGCGGCGCCGGTAACGATGGCACGCTGCCCTGCCAGTAGTCGATCAGGCATGGAATGCTCCTGCTTGCAGCGAGAGGGTTCGCGCGCGCCCGCTCGGCCGACTGATGAACCCACGGCGACCCAGAAAGCGAGGCATCCCCGAGATCGATTCCACCACTGGCCCTGGGTCTGCCTTTCACACCATCCCGCTCGCCGCACTGTTCGAGACGCCACGAAGCATGGCAAGGGTTTCAAGCAAAATTGGACAGGGTGCCACTTTCATGGTTCCTTGCCCCTGTCAGTGCTCCAGGCCCAGGCCGCCTCGGTTCCGGGCAAGGCTGCGGCGTGTCTACCGGAAATCAGAACCGGGATGAGGGAAATGCTGCTACCGGCACGACCAAGCGCGATCGCTGCGTGCGCTCCACCCCGGCCGCGCTCGCCATTATCCCGCGCAGCATGGCAATCACTTCCCGTTCCAGGAGAAAGCCAGCACTGCGGATTTCAGCGATTCGCTTGGCAAAGCCGAGGGTACCAACTGCATCAATAGCCGCCAACGCCTATTAGAGCTGTTTTCGCCTGACCAGCTCGTCGTTGCCGGCCGCCTTGGCCGCGGCAGTGCGTTAGGGCTCCTTGCCGTAGCCCCGCTATGGCGCATTCATCCTCTTTCTCACTCCCTCTCTGCAAAGCGGAGAGGGAAGCAATCAGCGTATCCATGGCGAAGACAGCTGTCGCACAAAACAAAAAAGCCTCCGATCTGGAGGCTCTTTGCAGAGGTAAAAGAAAGTGGTCAGACCTTTTTTCTTTCCTCGTCCAAACCTTTGATTCCAAAGGTTTGGCAATCACTGGCGGAGACGGAGGGATTCGAACCCTCGATACAGGTTTAAGCCCGTATGCTTCCTTAGCAGGGAAGTGCCTTCGACCACTCGGCCACGTCTCCACATCTACGGCGGCAACATATTCGTTACCGCAGTGAAGCCCCGCATGATAACTGCTGATGATGACTTGGTCAATGTTACGGCGAGGATTCCTTCGCGTTTGGTCAAGCTTTTTCCAGATCGAACGCCTTGTGCAGCGCGCGCACCGCCAGCTCCATGTACTTTTCGTCGATCAGCACCGAAATCTTGATTTCGGAAGTCGAGATCATCTGGATATTGATTCCTTCTTCCGACAGCGTGCGGAACATCTGCGATGCGATTCCCACGTGGCTGCGCATGCCGACCCCGACCACCGATACCTTCGACACCTTGGTGTCGCCGACGATGCTGGCGGCGGCGATATGATCCTTGACGCTTCCGGTCAGCACGTCCATCGCTTTCGCATATTCGCCGCGCGGCACGGTGAACGTGAAGTCCGTCTTGCCTTCGACCGACTGGTTCTGGATGATCATGTCGACTTCGATATTGGCAGAGGCAACCGGCCCCAGAATCTGGTACGCGATGCCGGGCCGGTCCGGAACGCCCAGGACCGTGATCTTCGCTTCGTCGCGGTTGAAGGCAATACCCGAAATGACTGCTTGTTCCATGTGTGTGTCTTCCTCAAACGAAATCAGTGTGCCGGAATTAGCTTCCTCTTCCAGCGGCAGGAGCGGGTCGGTCAGCGACGACAGCACGCGCGTCGGAACCCGGTAGTTGCCGGCGAACTCGACCGAACGGATCTGCAGCACCTTTGATCCGAGCGAGGCCAGCTCCAGCATTTCCTCGAACGTCACGGTCTTCAGGCGGCGCGCTTCGGAAACCACGCGCGGATCGGTCGTGTAGACGCCGTCGACGTCGGTGAAGATCAGGCATTCCTGCGCCTTCAGCGCGGCTGCCACGGCAACGGCAGACGTGTCCGAACCACCGCGGCCGAGCGTGGTGATGTTGCCGTCGCCATCAATGCCCTGGAAGCCGGTAATGATGACGATCCGGCCTGCGTCGAGATCGCGCCGAACCCGGGCGTCGTCGATCGACTGGATGCGTGCCTTGGTGAACGCGGAATCGGTCTTGACCGGAACCTGCCAGCCAGCATAGGAGACTGCCTGCTTGCCGATCGCATGCAACGCCATCGACAGCAACGCGACCGACACCTGCTCACCGGTCGACGCGAGCATGTCCAGCTCGCGCGGGTCGGGCTGCTGCATGATTTCCTTGGCCAGGCCGATCAGGCGGTTTGTCTCGCCCGACATCGCGGAAGGAACCACGACGACCTGGTGACCCGCGTCTTGCCACTTGGCGACACGCTTGGCGACGTTCTTGATGCGCTCGATCGAGCCCATCGATGTGCCGCCATACTTGTGAACGATTAATGCCATAAGGGGGATTGCGCTGAAGATAAAGAAATATGATAAAAATCAACCCTTTACTTTACATGCTGCAACGCAGGAAGGCAAGCGTGGAGCGGCAAAATCCGACTGCGGACGGCAACGTGGCCGGAGTGCGTTCGGAACCTGTTCAGCCGAACTCCCAGCGCAGCCGGATGCATTGGCCGGAGCCGGCCTGCAACACCCCCCAATTCATACCGATACCTGCGGCGAACAGCAAGTCCTCGCCGGCCGTCACCAGCGGTAACCGCTCGCGCTCCCATGATGGAATGTCAAGCGCCTGGTAGTGATGCTTGAGACTCCTGGTGGATCGATTGGGGCCGGGCTTCAGCATTTCGCCGCCGCTGCGGTAACGGATATGCAATTCCTGCTCGCGCAACCATCCGGCATCGATGCCCTGACCAGCGGAATCGAAATACAGCTTGCCGCCGAACTGCGCGAAGCGTATCTCTGGCTGGCCCTCCCAGCGAAACCGATGCACCGAATGCTGGATCGCGTCCGCGTGCCTGGGAGTCAGGTAAAGGCGATTCCGGTGGCGCCGGATCTCGCAATCGGCATGCGTCACCCTTACCCGTGCATCCTCCCTGGCGTCCAGCAATTGCGTGCGCAATTCCGTCAGCCAGGCGGACGAAGGCATGCGCATGCCGGCTTCGGCCAGCCAGAAACGGAGTACGTTGTCGATGCGGTCCGCGCCCAGCAGGCGAAGCCTGTCGATATCGATGCAGTTTTCACTCCGGCACTGCGCCAAGTCCTGCCGGGCCAGCACGTTGAGCAGCCGCTGCGCCGCCCTGGCGTGACCGGCGGAACGAAGCAAGCGCTGTTGAAAGCCCGGAAAATGCCTATCCAGCACCGGCATCACATGCGCCCGCAGCGCATTGCGCGCATAGCGCGGATCGGCATTCGATTCGTCGTCGACGTAGCGGATCGCATGGCGGCCGACGTAGTCGGCCAGCTCGGCGCGTGCCACCGCGAGCAGCGGACGGCCGATGACCGGGCTCGCACCGCCCAGCAGTCCGGACGCGGCGTTTTCGGTTTCCATTGCCGCCAACCCGGCGGTTCCCGAGCCGCGCAGCAATTGCAGCAACAGGGTTTCGGCCTGATCGTCGCGATGATGGGCAGTCAGCAGTAGCGGAACCGCGTGCTGCCGACACAAGTCCCCGAGTGCGGCATAGCGCGCCAGCCGGGCGGCGGCTTCGACGCCATGGGATGCTGCGTCGACGAGACGCACCCGGCGTGCCGCGAACGGGATGCCAAGCTGCGCGCACTCGCGCTCGCAATGCGCCAGCCAATCATCGGCGTACTCGCTGATACCGTGATGAATATGGAATGCGAACAGCCCGATGCCGCGGCTGCGTGCATAAGCGTGGGAGAGATGAAGCAGCGCCGATGAGTCCAGGCCACCGCTATAGGCAATACCGATCGGACCGGAAACGGAAACGCGCGTCCGGATGGCCTCCAGCGCGCGCTCGCAGGCGCCGGCTGCCGACGCCACCACCCGGTTGTTCACGGGTTTACTCCGAGGGCGTGATTTCCTTGAACCTGCCGTAGCTCATCAGCTTCTCGTGGCGTGCCGCCAGCAGGTCCTTGGTCTTGATGCCTTGGAACTGCCGCAGCGAATCGGCCAGCGCCCGCTTCAGCATCACCGCCATCTGCTTGGGATCGCGATGGGCGCCGCCAAGCGGCTCGTTGACGATCTTGTCGATCAGATTCAGGGCCTTGAGCCGATGCGCAGTCAGTCCGAGCGCATCGGCGGCGTCGGCGGCGCGCTCCGATGTCTTCCAGAGAATGGACGCGCAGCCTTCCGGCGAAATGACCGAATAGGTGGCGTACTGCAGCATCAGGACCGCATCCCCTACCGCAATCGCCAGCGCACCGCCGGAGCCGCCCTCGCCGATGATGGTCGAAATCAGCGGCACCTTCAGCTCGGCCATCACATACAGATTGTGCCCGATAGCCTCCGACTGTCCCCGTTCTTCCGCGTCAATGCCGGGAAATGCGCCGGGAGTATCGACAAACGTGAAGATCGGCAGGCCGAATTTTTCCGCCAGCTTCATCAGGCGCATTGCCTTGCGATAGCCTTCCGGCTTGGGCATGCCGAAGTTGCGCATCGCGCGTTCCTTCGTGTCGCGCCCCTTCTGATGGCCGATCACCATGCACGACTGGCCGTTGAAGCGCGCCAGGCCGCCGACGATGGACAAGTCGTCCGCATACGTGCGGTCGCCGTGCAATTCATGAAAATCGGTGAAGATTTCACGCACGTAGTCCATCGTGTACGGCCGCTGCGGGTGGCGTGCGATCTGCGATACCTGCCACGGCGTCAGCTTGGCATAGATGTCCTTGGTGAGCTGCTGGCTCTTCTTGGAAAGGCGCTCGATTTCCTCGGAAATGTCGACTGCCGAATCGTCCTGCACGAAGCGCAATTCTTCGATTTTTCCCTCCAGCTCCGCAATAGGCTGTTCAAAACCGAGGAAAGTGGTTTTACTCATCGTGCCTCCTTGAATTCAACACGCATGGATTATCACATTCAGGCAACCGGCGCAGCGTCCAGGCTGCGCCAGAGATACCAGGTTGCCACCGTGCGCCAGGGTTCCCAGTTGGCCGCGACTTCGCGCGCGTCGCTGCGCGAAACCGGCTCGCCGGAAAAGTAATTGACGCTGATGCCCTTGAGCAGACCGAGGTCGTCCAGGGGCAGAATATTGGGCCGGAGCAGATTAAATATCAAAAACATCTCCGCTGTCCAGCGTCCGATACCGCGTATCTGGATCAGCTCGGCAATCACTTCCTCGTCGTCCATCTCGGCCCATTTGTCCGCATGCACGCGCCGGCTCTTGAAATGATCGGCCAGGTCGAGGATGTATTCCGCCTTGCGCCTGGACATGCCGCATGCAGCGAGTCGCTCCGCCCCGGTCTTCACGATCTGCGCCGGGGTGCATTTCGGGCATGCGTCCAGCAGGCGCTGCCAGACCGACTCGGCCGCCTTGACCGATATCTGCTGACCGATGATAGAGCGCGCCAGCGTCACGAAGGCTTCGCCGCGTCCCACCAGGTGCATGTCCCCGAACTGCGGAATCAGCTTGCGCATGATGCGGTCGCGTTTCATCAGTTCCTCCTTGGCGTCATGCCAATAGGATGGAATGCAGACCGGCTCTTCCGCTTGTCTCACCGCTGCCATCAGGTTACGCCCTTCTCCATTCGGTGACGCCGCCCGGTTTGTCTTCCAGTGCGATGCCGGCCGCGAGCAGCTCTGCGCGGATCAGGTCCGCCTGCTGGAAATCGCGTGCCTTTTTCGCCGCCGCCCGTTGCGCGATGCGTTCCGCGATCGTGGTCTCGTCGAGTCCGCCTTGTTCGCCGCCGCCCTGCAGGAATTCGTGCGGCGCACGCTGCAGCAGCGCGACGATCGCTGCCAGTTTCTTCAATTGCCGGGCCAGAGCCGACGACCTGGTCTTGTTGACTTCATTGGCAAGATCGAACAATACCGCAATCGCCACCGGCGTATTGAAATCGTCGTTCATGGCTTCGGCGAAGCGCCGAGCATGCGATTCATCCGGATCCAGCGGCGCCTCGTCCGGCGGCGTATCTTTCAATGCGGTATACAGGCGGGTAAGCGCATGCCGCGCATCGTCGAGATGGGCATCCGAATAATTGAGGGGACTGCGGTAGTGTGCACGCAGGATGAAGAAGCGCACCACTTCCGGATCGTACTTCTTCAGCACGTCGCGAATCGTGAAGAAGTTGCCGAGCGATTTCGACATCTTTTCGTTATCGATACGGATGAAGCCGTTGTGCATCCAGTAATTGACGAAGGTGTTGCGGTGCGCACCCTCGGATTGCGCAATTTCGTTTTCATGGTGCGGAAACTGCAAGTCCTCGCCGCCGCCGTGAATGTCGAAATGTTCGCCCAACAGGTCGCAGCTCATCGCCGAGCACTCGAGATGCCAGCCGGGGCGCCCCTGACCCCAGCGCGAATCCCATTTCACTTCGTCCGGCTCGGACTCCTTGGCTGCCTTCCACAGCACGAAATCGAGCGGATCGCGCTTGTCCGCATTCCGTTCCACCCGCTCCCCCGCGCGCAGGTCATCCAGCGACTTGCCGGACAGCTTGCCGTACCCGGGGAAATCCCGCACCGAGTAATTCACGTCGCCGCCGGCCGACTTGTAGGCAAGGCCGTTGCGCTCCAGCGCATCGATCAGTCCCAGCATCTGCGGAATGTATTGCGTGGCGCGCGGCTCGTGGTCCGGACGCTGCACGCCGAGCGCAGCCGCATCCTGGTCCATCGCCTCGATGAAACGCTGCGTCAGTTGCGATACCGGCTCGCCGTTTTCCACCGCACGCTTGATGATCTTGTCGTCGATATCGGTGATGTTGCGCACATACGTGACTTCCAGACCGGACGCACGCAGCCAGCGCTGCACCATGTCGAACACCACCATCACGCGCGCATGCCCCAGGTGGCAATAGTCGTAGACGGTCATGCCGCACACGTACATGCGGACCTTGCCGGGTTGCAGGGGGACAAAGGCCTGCTTCTCACGCGCAAGCGTGTTGTAGATCTTGAGTGCGGTCATGGACGATATTTCCGTTTCGGCGAAGACTTGCCATGCAGTTTGCCAGCAGGATTTCCTTGATCAAAGCCGGCGCATGACGGGGTGCAACAGGGGGGCCGAACCCCTTTCGAAATGCTTATTTTGATAGAATGCACGTTCGGCCGCAGTATAACATCGATGAAATTTCTTCCCGTCCTGCTGCAAAATCGCCGAAGCCGCCCGAGAATCGAAGCTGCCGCTCTCCGCAGCCCCGCAATTCCCGGGGCCGGGATTCGAACGCTTGCAGGCTGAAATCCTGGTTGCCCGAGCTTAGACGGCAAACGCATCATGCGTGTTGGCGCTGCGTTGCGGCAAAGGGAGGTGGAAGATACACAATTGGAATTTGCCTGTAAAGCATCTCAACGGCATCCGGAACCGAAGCGCCAGGAAACCAACAATGCATCAGTCACGTCGATATTTTATTCATTTGCTCACCGCACTGTCCTTGAGCGGAGTCATCAACCTCGCCCACGCCGCGGATACTCCCCATGTTGCCCTCAAGACCAGCATGGGCGATATCGTGCTTGAACTGTATCCGGACAAGGCACCGGTGACAGTGGCGAATTTCCTGCAGTATGTGAAGAGCGGCCACTATGATGGCACCATCTTCCACCGGGTGATCGGCAATTTCATGATCCAGGGCGGCGGCTTCGACCGCAACATGCAGCAGAAGCCCACCGGTGAACCGATCCGCAACGAAGCGAACAACGGCTTGAAGAACAAGCGCTACACGATAGCGATGGCACGTACCGCCGCGCCGAACTCGGCCACCGCCCAGTTTTTCATCAACGTCAACGACAACGATTTCCTCGACTACCCGGGCCAGGACGGCTGGGGCTACTGCGTGTTCGGCAAGGTCATCAAGGGAACCGCGGTAGTCGATAAAATCCGTGCGGTCGACACCACCAGCCGCGGCCCCTACCAGGATGTGCCGGCAACGCCGGTCGTGATCGAAAGCGCGACGCTCGTCAAGTAAGATTCCATCAATTTTTCACAGGACTACAAATGGCTGTCATCCTCACTACCAACCACGGCAACATCAAACTCGAACTCGACGCCGAAAAGGCGCCGAAGACGGTTGAAAACTTCTTGTCCTACGTGCGCGCCGGCCATTATGACGGCACCATTTTCCACCGCGTGATCGACGGCTTCATGATCCAGGGCGGCGGCTTCGAACCGGGCATGAAACAGAAACCCACCAACGAGCCGGTCGAAAACGAGGCGAAGAATGGCCTGAAGAACGAACCCTACACGATTGCAATGGCGCGCACCTCCGCCCCGCACTCGGCCTCGGCCCAGTTTTTCATCAACGTGAAGAACAACAGCTTCCTCGATTATCCGGGCCAGGACGGCTGGGGATACTGCGTGTTCGGCAAGGTGACCGAAGGCACCGACGTGGTCGACAAGATCAAGTCGGTGAAAACGACACGCGCCGGCATGCATTCCGATGTGCCGGTGGAAGACGTGGTAATCGAGAAAGCGGAAGTGGTCTGAGGCCACACCGGCAAGCGCGAAGCGCCACCGTGTCCGAAAACGCCACAACGCCGCAACGGCGGGAAAATGCGCAGCCACAACCGGTTGCGCTTTTTGTTTCGGATGTTCATTTGCAGCCGGCCATGCCGCTTACGACGCAAGCCTTTCTGCGCTTCCTGCGAGAGCAGGCCAGCAAGGCCGGGCGCCTGTATCTGCTGGGCGACCTGTTCGAGGCGTGGGCCGGCGACGACGACATCGACGATCCTTACAACCGGACGGTGATCGATGCATTGCGCGCCCTGCATGACGCAGGCGTTGCGCTGTTCTGGCTGGCCGGCAATCGCGACTTCCTGGCCGGCAGGGATTTTATGGCGGCTAGCGGCGCCGAGCCGTTGCCGGATCCGTCCGTCATCACCCTGGCGGGACGGCGTATCGCGCTCGCCCACGGCGACGCGCAATGCACGGACGACACCGACTATATCGCGTTCCGCCAGAATGTCCGGCAGGCGGCATGGCAACAGCAATTCCTGGCGATGCCGCTGGCGCAGCGCAAGGCGATCATCGCCCGGTTGCGCGACGGCAGTCGCCAGGCGCAACGCGGCAAGTCTTACGAGATCATGGATGTCAACCAGGCAGCGATCGAGGCATTGATGCAGGCAACCGCGAGTACGGCCCTGATCCACGGCCATACCCACCGCCCCGGCTGCCATCGCCACTCGTCACCGGAGGGTTCGCGGGTACGCTGCGTACTTCCCGACTGGGACTGCGACATCCCCGCGCCGCGCGGTGGCTGGATGGCGCTGGACGCCGATGGTTCGCTGCAGCGCATCGGGCTGGACGGCAACGTGCTCGAACGCTGCTGAAAACCGGAAATGCCGGCAAAATGCCGGCCGGCGCCGTCAGTCGAACTGTTTCCTGAACTCCGCGAACTGTTCGCTCAGGCGCGCCATCTCTTCGCGCAAACCGGCAACCTCCTCCTCCAGCTGCGCCAGTCGATCGTTCCTTCCGCCGGACGGAAGCGGGGCGCCGGCGGCTGCCTCCGCGGCTTCGATTGCCTCGGAGCCGGAAAGCAGATGCGCATAACGCGCCTCCTTGCTACCGGGCGTGCGCGCCAGCCGCGCCACCAGGGGCGGATATTTGTCGATCAGGAATTGCAGCCCAGCCTCAACTTCCGCCACCGATCCGAAATCATGCAGGCGACCGCAACGCGCACGTATTTCCCCGGCGGTCTGCGTGCCGCGCAACATCAGGACGGTGAGGATCGCCAGCTTGTCCTGCTCCAGCGTCCACTTGAGCCGCATACGATGTTCGTACTTGGGCACCCGGGCTCCGGCCTGCTGCACTTCGGTCACCAGCTTGATCTGCTGCAGGCGCTGCAAGGCCTCCTGCACCGCGGACTCGGAAATCGACATGACCGGATCGCGGCTGGACAACTGGTTGCAACCGTTGGTCAACGCATTCAGCGATAGCGGATAATTGTCCGGTGTAAGCGCTTCTTTTTCAGCGAGTACGGCAAGTACCCTTACCTCGGCGGGATTCAGCAGATCCTCCGCCACCGTTTTGTCATTCATCTAGTCAACCAGCTTGTTCAAATGATCGGAATCGAGTTCGCCGGAAATCGGCAATTCGTCGCATCGCACGCCGGCCGCGTGAAGAGCGGCAACCAGGTTCCGGATCTGCTTTTCCTGCGCCTCGGTGCGCTCGATCAGCTTATGCAAGGCAGTCGCCATCGGATCTTCTGCGCCGTTCGGCGTGACTCCGTAGGCGGCAAACACCCTGGCCGCCGCCTCTTTCCGCTGCCGCACCCCATCGCGCTGGACGATGTGGGCCGGATTGCCTACCGCCGTCGCACCGGCCGGCACTTCCTTTACCACCACCGCATTCGAACCGACCTTGGCCCCCTCGCCCACGGTGAATCCGCCCAGCACCTTGGCACCGGCGCCGATGATCACGCCCGGCCCCAGCGTCGGATGACGCTTCGCCCCCTTGCTGAGTGAAGTGCCGCCGAGCGTCACTCCCTGGTAGATGGTGCAGTCGTCGCCCACCTCCGCCGTCTCGCCGATCACGACGCCGAAACCGTGGTCGATGAATACACGGCGGCCAATCACGGCACCCGGATGGATTTCGATGCCGGTGATGACGCGGGCGACATGCGAAAGGAAACGCCCCAGCCACTTGAAGCCGTTCAGCCAGCACCAGTGCGCCCAGCGATGCATGACGATCGCGTGCAGGCCCGGATAACAGGTCACCACCTCCCATCCGCTGCGTGCGGCCGGGTCTCTTTCGATGATGCTGGCGATGTCTTCGCGGATGCGGCTGAACATGACTGGTGTCCGGATGGCGCTGAAACCGATATGGTAATCGTTTGCCCGCCGCGGCGTGCGGCGAGCCGTGGCCGCGCTACGCCGCCAGGCGCTGCCGGCGTGCCTCGTACAGGCAAACACCGGACGCCACCGATACGTTCAGGCTTTCCACTGCTCCCTGCATCGGGATGCCGACCAGCAGATCGCAGTTCTCGCGCGTCAGGCGCCGCATGCCCTCGCCTTCTGAACCCATTACCAGCGCGACCGGGCCGGTGAAATCAGACTGGTAAAGGCTTTTCTCGGCGTCGTCGGTCGTGCCGATCAGCCAGATCTCGCGTTCCTTGAGGTCGCGCATGGTACGCGCCAGGTTGGTAACCGTGATGTAAGGTACGGTATCGGCCGCCCCACTGGCCACCTTGGCGGCGGTGGCATTGAGGCCCACCGCACGGTCCTTGGGGGCGATCACCGCGTGCGCACCGGCGCCGTCGGCCACCCGCAGGCAGGCGCCCAGATTGTGCGGGTCGGTGATACCGTCGAGTAGCAGCAGCAGCGGCGGCCCTTCGATCGCATCCAGCAGCTCGTCCAGGTTACGGGCGAGCGACAGCGGTGCCGCCTTGGCTACCACACCCTGGTGCCTGCGCGTCCCCACCATGCCGCCCAGGCGCTGGTCATCGGCGTGAATGATGCGGGTACCGGCCCCTTCGGCCGCCCGCAGCAGTTCCTGCATGCGCCGGTCATGGCGGCTCGCGTCGATATAAATTTCCTCGATCGAGGAGGCATCGTGACGCAAGCGGGACGTCACCGCGTGAAAACCGAAAATCAGTTTGCTTTTCATTTTTATCTGCTTTTTCTGGCCGATTTCGCACGACCGCTTGCCGAGCGGGACGGCTTCGCCGCCGTCTCCGCTTTACGCGCGCGCTTGGCCGGTGCGGCGGAGCCGGCAGTCTTGCGGGCTGCCTTTCCCTTCGCCTTTCCGGCAGCGCCGGCTTCGCGCTGCGGGTCGCCCGACATGCGGCGCGCCTCGTTTTTCAACGCAGCGCGAATGCCGGGTTCGCTGACCAGGCGCAGGTCGATCTTGCGCGCATCGAGATCGACCCGGCTCACCTGCACCGTCACCCGATCGGTCAACTGGTAGCGTATGCCGGTCCGTTCACCGCGCAGTTCATGGCGCACTTCGTCGTACTGGAAGTAATCGGAGCCGAGCTCGGTGACATGCACCATTCCCTCGATGAACAGCGCATCGAGTTGCACGAAGATGCCGAACGGCGCCACGCCGGAAATCGTGCCGCCGAATTCCTCGCCCAGCTTGTCGCGGATGAAGTAGCACTTGAGCCAGGCCTCGACGTCGCGCGATGCCTCGTCCGCACGCCGCTCGTTGGCCGAGCAGTGGATGCCGAGCGCTTCCCAGATCGCCAGGTCGCCTTCCTTGCGCTTCTTGCCGGCCGCCTTGTCTTGCGCCTGCATGCGGCGTGCGGCGGGCGACAGCATCGTGTTCAGGCTGCCGGTCTCGATGCCGGTGGGCTGGTAGCGTTTGCCCTGCAGGATCGCCTTGATCGCGCGATGGGTGAGCAGATCCGGATAACGGCGGATCGGACTGGTGAAATGCGCATAAGCCTCATACGCGAGGCCAAAGTGGCCGATGTTTTCCGGGCTGTAGACCGCCTGCTGCATTGAGCGCAGCAACATCGTTTGCAGCAGCACCGCATCGGGCCGCAGCTTGATCTTCGGAATCAGTTCCGCGTAATCGGAGGCCGCCGGCGTATCGCCGCCCCCCAGGTGCAGCCCCATCTGCTTGAGGAAAGTGCGTACCTGGTTCAGTTTTTCCTTGGAAGGGCCGGCGTGCACCCGGTAGACGCCCGGATGCTTGTGGCGGGCCAGCAGGTCGGCCGCGCACACGTTCGCCGCCAGCATGCATTCCTCGATCAGACGATGCGCATCATTGCGGGTGCGCGGCAGGATCTGCTCGATCTTGCCGGCGGCATTGCAGACGATATAGGTTTCGGTAGTTTCGAAATCGATCGCGCCGCGCGCCTGGCGCGCCTGCAGCAGCGCCTGGAAGACGCCGTACAGGTTGAGCAGGTGCGGAACCAGTTGCGGCTTGCGCGCCGCTTCCGGACCCTTGGTGTTCTCCAGGATCGCCGCGACTTCGGTATAGGTAAGACGCGCCGCCGAGTGAATGACCGCCGGGTAAAACTGGTAAGCCTTGATCTCGCCCTTGGCCGTGATCACCGCATCGCACACCAGGGTCAGGCGATCGACTGCCGGATTCAGCGAGCACAGCCCGTTTGACAATTTTTCCGGCAGCATCGGAATGACCCGGCGCGGGAAATAGACCGAGGTGCTGCGCTCCAGCGCGTCCACGTCCAGCGCATCGTTCGGCTTCACGTAGTGACTCACGTCCGCGATCGCAACGATCAGGCGGTAGCCGTTGCTACGGCCGACCTTGACCGGTTCGCAATAGACCGCATCGTCGAAATCGCGGGCATCTTCGCCGTCGATGGTTACCAGGGGAATGTCGCGCAGGTCGACCCGGTCCGCGAGATCCGCCTCGCGCACGGTGCTCGGCAGCTTCGCGGCCAACTTCTTGGCCGCGGCAGAGAATTCATGCGGGACGCCGTACTTGCGGACCGCTATTTCGATTTCCATGCCGGGGTCGTCGATATCGCCGAGCACTTCGGATATCTTGCCGACCGGCTGCGTATAGCGCGACGGTTGCTCGATCAGCTCGACGCTCACCACCTGGCCGGACTTGGCCTTGCCGGGTGCGCCGGACAACAGGATATCGCGACCAATGCGCTTGTCCTCGGGCGCAACGATCCAGACACCGTTCTCGTTCAGCAGGCGCCCGATCACGTGTGTATTGACGCGTTCCACCACTTCGACGATGGTGCCTTCGGCGCGGCCGCGGCGGTCGGTGCCGATGACCCGGACACGCACCCGGTCGCCGTTCAGCACCTTCTGCATTTCCCGTTCGGGCAGATAGATATCTTCCCCGCCGTCGTCCGGCGTGAAAAAGCCGTAGCCTTCACGGTGGCCGCTGACCCTGCCCTCGGCAAAATTCGATTGATGCGCAAGCTGGTAACTGCCGTCGCGATTGGGTTTGATCTGCCCATCGCGCTCCATCGCATTCAGGCGGCGTGTCAAGCCGTCCAGTTCATTCGGCTTCACATGCAAGGTCCGGGCCAGAGATTGCAGATCCTGGGCTTCCGCCGCGGTACGCAAGATGCCGAGAATTTCCTCCCGGCTGGGGATGGTGTAGGAAAATTGGTTCAAAAGGGTGTTTCAGTTCATGTTTTTATTCATACAAGGCAAGGTAGTGTAACGGAGTCCCGTGGCATTTACCTAACCTCACTTTTTATCGATTTATTGCATCGGTGAATTGACTTCACCGGAGTTTGCGCTATAATTCTGGTCTTTCGCATCGCCCAGATGGCGGAATTGGTAGACGCACTAGGTTCAGGTCCTAGCGGTGGCAACACTGTGGAGGTTCGAGTCCTCTTCTGGGCACCAAGTT